>CAZUNK010000189.1:0-16151 GCA_964622285.1 uncultured Spirochaetia bacterium | reverse complement strand
AAAGGGTCGTAAGAAAAAATGATTATGGCAGGATCAGAACAGTTGCGGGAGCCGACCTTGCAGTACTAACGCGGCACAAGAAACTTCTTTGCGGGATAATTGTATTTTCGTATCCCGGTCTGGAGCCTATAGAAAAGGTACGCTGCGCCGTTGATGAAAAATTTCCCTACGTTCCCGGACTTTTGGCTTTCAGAGAAGCTCCGGCTATTGTTGAAACTTTCCAAAAGATCAAGAACAAGCCTGACATAATTATGATAGACGGACAGGGTTTAGCACATCCCAGAGCTTTCGGAATAGCGTGTCACATCGGCGTGGTTCTCAACGTTCCAACCGTAGGGGTGGCAAAGAAAAGGCTTTTTGGTGAATACGCCGAACCGGAAAAGTTAAAAGGAAACTGGAGCAAACTAAAAAATAAAAAAGACAACGAGGTCATCGGAGCGGTCGTCAGAACAAAGGACAATGTAAAGCCGGTATTTGTCTCAATCGGGAACAAGATAGACCTTGAATCCTCCGTAAAACTGACGCTTGACTGCTCGGCAGGATACCGAATTCCAGAACCCACTAGACAGGCCGACAGATTTGTTTCACAGCTGAAGAAGACAAGCTATATATAGTGACGATTTATATCAGAAAGATAAAGAGGGTCAGGTCTTGTTTAAAAAGTGGCCTACAAACGATTGAAGTTTAGAGGTTGGATGATTCCATCAGATCTATGAAATTATTAAAAAGATACGATGAATCATGCGGACCGGGAGAGGATTCGGGGTGATACTGAACGGACATAAGTGGCAGTTTTTTATGTCTGAGCCCTTCTACCGTATCATCATTAAGATTAATGTGCGTTACCTCAACGTCCTGGTCCAGAGATTCGGGATCAACCGTGAAGCTGTGATTCTGAGCCGTTATTTCAACCTTTCCGTTCTCAAGGTTTTTAACGGGTTGATTGCCCCCGCGGTGTCCGAATTTTAGCTTGTAAGTGCTTCCGCCCAGCGCAAGCCCTATTATCTGATGACCCAGGCATATTCCGAACATGGGCTTTTTTCCGATCAGGGCTTTAACGTTTGCCACTGCATAATCCACGCCTTGCGGGTCACCTGGTCCATTTGATAAAAATATTCCATCCGGGTCCATCGCCAGTATTTCTTCAGGTCTGGTCTTTGACGGAACGACCGTCAGTTCACATCCAAGAGAGGTCAGTTGTCTTACTATGTTTGTTTTTATGCCAAAATCATAGGCTACCACCTTATATTTAGCTTTAGTTTCATCGCTTCCGGATTGCTTGTCTTTATCTGTCCACACGTAAGGCTTTTTACAACTGACTTCCGTAACCAGATCCCGCCCAACGACGCCCGGCGAATTTCTGACTTTGTCCAGAAGGCTTTCTTTATTGAAATCCGTGGTGGAAATAATGCTTCTCTGCGCCCCTTTTGTCCTGATCCGTTTGGTTAATTTTCTTGTATCGATGCCGTAAATGCCGCTTACGTCGTGCTTTTTCATGTAATCGCTCAGTGACTGCTCGGAACGCCAGTTGCTCGGCACGGGCCAGTACTCCTTTACCACAAGTCCCTTTATAAAGGGCTTTCTTGACTCCGTATCCTCAGAATTAATCCCGTAATTGCCAATTTCAGGATAGGTCATGGTAACGATCTGACCATTATAAGAGGGGTCCGTAATGATTTCCTGATATCCGGTCATGGAAGTATTGAACACCACTTCCCCCAGCGCTTCACTTTCCGAACCAAAACTGAACCCTTCAAAAAACTCCCCATCTTCCGTGGCTAAAACTGCTTTCTTCTTCATAAGCGGGAAACTACATAAGTAACGCTGGCGTGTCAAATATCAGTTTAAACTTTACTGCTTTCTCTTAAGCACCTTCTTTAATTAACTTTCTTATCGCTTCGTTCACTATCTTGGGATTGGCCCTGCCCTGGGTTAACTTCATAACCTGCCCCACGAAAAATCCCATGAGTTTATTATCGCCGGACCTGTACCTGTCAACCTCCTTGGGGTTGCCCGTCAGTACTCTGCGAACAACGTCCTCAATCTCGGAATCATCGGATATCTGCGTAACTCCCTTCTGCTTTATTATATCTTCCGCCCGTCTGTTCTCGGCTATCATCTCAGGAAATATCTCCTTGGCGATCTTTCTGTTGATTGTTCCGCTCTTGATCAGGTTTAAAAGTTCCGCAAGCATCCCGGGAGTAACGGGATATTTATTAATCCCGCTTTCAGGGTCCACCTCTCTCAGCATCTCCGTAACTATCCAGTGGCTCAGCTCCTCTGGGTCGTCAAAACTCTCAAGGCATTTTTCAAAGTAATCCGCAAGTTCCCTGCTTGAAGTCAGGATCTTTGCATCGTCGGGGGAAAGTCTGTAATCAGACAGAAATCTTTTAAGCCTGTGGTCGGGAAGTTCCGGCAGAGAGTTTCTTAAACTTTCAACCCAGCTTTTTTCAAGCACCACCGGAGGCAGGTCGGGGTCGGGAAAATATCTGTAATCATGAGCGTCTTCTTTCGTTCTCATTGAGGAGGTCTTTTCCTTTTTAGGATCAAAAAGCCGGGTCTCCTGTATTACAGGTTTTCCGTTTTCAATCAGCTCCGCCTGCCGCTCTATTTCATAATCAATGGCCTTTTGGATAAACCGAAAGGAGTTGAGGTTCTTGATCTCAGTTTTTGTTCCAAGCTCCTTTGAACCTTTCTTTCTTACGGAAATATTCGCGTCGCACCGAAGGCTCCCCTGTTCCATGTTCCCGTCGCAGACCCCGATGTATCTCATAATGGACCTGATCTTTCTTACGTAGGAAACGGCCTCCTCGGAGCTCCTTATATCAGGCTCGGTGACTATTTCTATCAAAGGCGTGCCGGCCCTGTTCAGATCCACAAAGCTGTCGGTGGCTGAATCCTCGTGTATCAGCTTTCCCGCGTCTTCCTCAAGGTGTATTCTTTTAATACGGATCTTTTTCGTTTCTCCTTTAGCCTCCACCTCCAGCGACCCGTTCACTGAAAACGGCTCCTCGTACTGGGATATCTGATATCCCTTCGGCAGGTCCGGGTAAAAATAGTTCTTTCTTGCAAATCTGGACGTCAGTTTAATTTCACAGTCAGTCGCCAGAGCGGCTTTTACCGCAAGTTCAAGAACTTTAGCGTTAAGAACGGGCAGAACTCCGGGCATTCCAAGACACAGGGGATTGACCTGCGAATTTGGAGGTGATCCGAACTTTGTTGAAGAAGATGAAAAAATTTTGGACTGGGTTTTAAGCTGGGCATGGACCTCAAGCCCGATCACCGGTTCATATTCCATATTGGACGTCTCTGAATATAGTCCGGTAATGTTGAACTATCAGAGTTTATTGTCAAGAAACGACTTAACGGGGAACCCTTTTAACCCTGCGGTACCAAAGGAGCAGATCCAGTTTATCAATGCTGATCTGAACCTCTCTTGAGAATTCTCTGAACCTGCTTTCCTTTTCTATATACTTCTTCTTTGAGGTCGGAGATTTTGCATCCTGCGTTACTCCAAGTTCATACAGCGAGCTAAGAACGTTCTTATCCAGGATGGCGTAACCTAAGAACCCCACGTTCCTTAAGAAATGACTCGCCTGAACATAGCCTATGCCCCGGATATTTTTATTGTCCGCTATAAAGTCCCTTCTTTCTTCAAAGTCCTCAATGGACCTCAGCTTTGCGAGCAGGCGCAGGTTAAGGCTTTCCTTCAGATACTCTCTGGTACCGTGAAGGTACGATGCTTTATCCGGATATTTATGCGTGCCGGCAAGAAGGTTTTTTAATTCACTTTCTGAGCCGCTCAGCAGCCTGTCTCCTAAAGCGGCAACTGACCTCTCCGCCATTTTAGGACCCACGCCGGAGCTTAGAACGCAGAAGCAGAGCTCTCCGAATATCTCCTCGTCGTCCTCTCTAAGATGAATGCCGCGGAACTGATCAAGTCTGCCGTCAATTTCATCCCTGACCTCCGCGTATAAAGACCTCAGCTCTTCAGCGATTTCAGGACCGACGCTCAAGGTAACCTCACTTCAGTACCTTCCCGGTTTTCTCGCTCCACATCAGCAGGTCCAGTTCATCCGCATCAAATCCATTTCTTTCCGCATACCTTTTGTATTTTTTTTCCATTTCAAGATAACTCTTCCTGTCTGAGGGGGATTTTCTTTCATTAATCACTCCAAGGTCGCACAGTGAGCTTACGACGTGTTTATCCAGTATCGCGTAACCCTTATAACCGATATTCCTTAAAAAATGGCTTGCCTCCTTAAACCCTATGCCTTTGATATCTCTGTTTAAGGCAAAAAAGTCTCTCCTCTCTTCGTCACTGATAAAGGAATCAAGCAACCCTCTGATGTTAAAACCGCAGCTGGAGGTAAGGTATTCCCTGGTGTGAACGATATACCCGGATCTCACGTTGTAAAAGCGGTATGAGCCCTTGAGCTTATCTCTGATCTCCGGGGCACTGCCCGTAAATATCACTTCCCTTAATTCCTCAATCACCTTAATTCCCATCTCCGCGCTTGTTCCGGCCGTTAAAATGCAGAAAACGAGCTCTTTAAATATGACCCTGCTATCCTGCTCGCCTTGAAGATCCTGAAACTCGGCCATGCGTTTTTTGATCAGAACTTCCCTGCGTTGATAGGACAGTTTAAGAGAGTCGGTGCTGATCATTAACAGACCAAACTTTTATGGAGAGAGGGAAAGTTACCGGTATATCCTGAGCTTCTTTCCGGCGGTAAGTTTACTTGTTCTGAGGCCGTTCCACTTCTTTATATCATTAACTGACACTCTGTACTTAACCGCAATTTCTGAAAGCGTGTCGCCGTATTTAATATTATGACTGAAGGAGTTTCTGCCTCCGCTGGGTATCTTCAGTACCTGCCTGACCCTGATCATGGAAGAGTTAAGTCCGTTATAACGCTTCAAATGCGAAGTTCTGACTCCGTGCTGCTCCGCTATCTCTCCTATGGTATCCCCCTGCTTAACCACGTACAGAACGTGATCTCCCCTGCTGGGTTCATAAACGGGAGTGGGCAGCCTTCTTATGGTCAGCTTCTGACCGGGCCTTAGAAAATCAGTCTCAAGCGCGTTGGCTTTTTTAATTGAGTTAACCCCCACGCCGAACCTTCTTGCAATTCCCCACAAGTTATCCCCCTTTCTTACGTGATAGGTTGCATAAACCGAGTTTCCTATGGTCAGTTTCTGACCGGGCCTTAACAGATCGGACTTAAGCTTGTTGGTTTCCTTGATTGATTTAACTCCCACGCCGAATTTTCTTGCAATTCCCCATAAATTGTCACCCTTTCTGACGTGATACGTTGCATAAACCGACCTTCCAAAGTTAGTTTTTCTCAGGTCCGCTATCTGTTGACTGCTTCTTGCAAAGTTTTCCGCGTACGCGGGCTCAATGTAAATGTAGGAGTGCTTACCCGGAGGGGTTACCTTGTTTATTAAAAAGGGATTGTGAGACACGATCTTCTTATAGCTGTAACTAGCTACTTTTGCTATGTCTCTCAGGTTTCTCTCCGGAGGAACGGAAACTTTTACAAGCTGCATATCCTCTCCGTACACCACTTGTTTAAAGCCGTGTTTTTCCAGATTTGTAACTATCATCAAAGACGCGATGAACTTTGGAACGTAGTTTCTGGTTTCCCTGGGAAGGGTTCTTGAAACAACCCAGAAATCATTGGACCTGGTTTTCTTTATTCCCTTTCTTACCCTGCGCTCTCCGCAGTTGTAAGCAGCAAGGGCCAGTTCCCATGAACCAAACTCGTTATGAAGTTTCTTTAAATACCTCGCCGCGGCCACGGTGGATTTTTCATAGTCTCTTCTCTCGTCCACCCAGAAATTGACCTTAAGGTCAAAAATCTTCCCGGTAGACCTGATAAACTGCCAAAGACCCACGGCGTGCTTTCTTGAAACCGCGTTGGGGTTAAAACCACTCTCAATCATCGGCAGATAGGCAAGTATCTCGGGTATGCCTTCCTGCTGCAGAAGTCTCCTTATCTGAGGCATGTATTGCTGAGACCTTTCAAGCCACCGCGCAAAATATCGTTTGTTTTTCTGCTGGAAAAATTTTAAGTAATACTGAACCTTTTTATTGTTATCATACGAGGTGGTGGAAGGAAATAATCTGTCCAGTGCCAGATTTTTATGGTTGCGGGTATGATAGAACACCCTGTCTTTGCTGTCCCCTTCGGAAGAGACGTCCACGTCAGTAGAGGCGGAAGCAACGGATATGATATGAAAACCTGAATACTTACCTTTCTCCGATTCGGGCGCTGCGGGAGCAACCTCCGGCAGTTCAGTCCCCTGGTCCTCAACTATATGCCACTGAGCCGCGGGTGGAAAAACCTCAACCTTTTTCTGAATGCAGCCAACCAGGCCGTATAACGCCGCGCTGCAAACAAATAGAACCGTAAAGCTAAATGTTGGCATACCGCTTCGGGAAAACTTTAAATTATTTTGAAAGTAGCTCATCTGACGAACAACCTCTCACGAGTTCTGAAAACCTGTTGAGAAACAATTACTGAAGCTGCCGCGAAAAAACCGCGTTCAAAAAAGAAATGTTTTTTAATCCTCCCAAAATAATATTCCTTGTTTTTCTGTGTAAAGCCAACATCCACTCTAACTTTATTAAGGCATTTTACACAAGTCTGATAATTATAACAAAAACAATACGCTAGTTTTAGTACCAAATTATATTACTAATCAACAAAGTATTCAACATACAAGTATAATCTTCAAGCTATGTAGGTAACTAACATTTTATAATACTGACGGGAAATTGTATACCATTTTTGACCCAGTGTTAAAATTTTGTTAAGTAAAATATAATATAAATTAGATTATTTCTTGGAGGCAGTTATGCATTTTTTACCTATGGAACACCCTAGTCCATTCAAATGTTTAGTGTACGTCATAATGAATTATCTATTTGACGATATGTATTTCTGGAAATAGATAAGGAAATGTATAGGCAAAACTGGTTCAATCCATTTACAGAGATAAGGACATAGAATTGAACGAAGAAAAAAAAGTGGTGGCGGTTGTATATGGCGGGAACTCCGTTGAGCATGAAATATCCCTGATGTCAGCTGAATCCGTCATAGCTAATATTGATCCGGAGCAGTTTGAGATCTTCCCGGTATACATAACGAAATCCGGAATATGGAGAAGAGGAAGCCTGAAGGATCTGAACGAGCTGAAAGACTCGGCGGAAAACGCCAGCGAGCATTTAGCTGCTTCTCTTGAGGCTGATCACCCTCCAACGTTCTATGAGATTGAAGGTGATCAGATAGTAAACTCCCACCGCGTTGATCTGATATTTCCCGTGCTTCACGGCAGCCACGGAGAAGACGGGGTGGTGCAGGGACTGTTTGAGTTAATGGGGGCTCCGTACGTGGGAGCGTCCGTTATGGGATCGTCCGTCGGCATGGACAAAATCGTTATGAAGGTTCTGTTAAAAGACGCTGGTCTGCCGGTGGTTGATTTCGTGGGATTTACCATGAGCCAGTGGAATAAAAATAAAAAAGACGTTCTCGGCAAAATACTTAGGGATATAAAAACCCCCTGCTTTGTAAAGTCCGCCGATCTGGGGTCAAGCGTCGGTATTACAAAAGTCCCCGGCGAAGGTGAAGATGAAAAAAATATAGAGAGCGCCGTTGAATTTTCAGGAAAGTTCTCAAACCGCATCATAGTGGAAAAAGCCGTGGGAAGCTGCAGAGAGTTTGAAGTCAGCGTGCTGGGAAATGATGAGCCGGCCGCTTCTCAGGTGGGAGAGATAATTCCGAAAAGAGAATTTTATGATTATAAAGCGAAATATCAGGACGCCGCGACGGATCTTATCATTCCCGCCGAGATTGATCAAAGCCTGGCCGAGAAGATAAGGAGCTACGCGGTTGACACTTTTAAAGCGCTCAGCTGCAGCGGAATGGGCAGAGTGGATTTTCTTATGGATGAAAAAAGCGGTGAAATATTTATCAGTGAGATAAACACCATCCCGGGTTTTACGACCATAAGCATGTATCCGAAATTATGGGAAGCCTCCGGCGTTACGTACCCCGAGCTCACAAAAAGGGTCATAGAACTGGCTCTTGAGAAATTTGAAAAAGATAAAAAGCTGAAAAGAAGCCTGGTTTAGTAACCCGCGCGGCAACCTTGAAACTGTGGAGATTCAATCCTCCCTGATAAAAGCCGGAGCGGTGGACTTAAAACATGGGCCAGGCCGCTGGTAAAATCGTAAAGGATTCTTGAAGTTAGTTTGCCTTTTGTTACAATCCTTCACGGAAGAAACAATGCGAGTAATAATAGCACGCCCCAGGGGCTTTTGCGCCGGGGTTGACAGAGCAATAGACATAGTGGAGAAGGCGCTGGAGCAGTATGGTCCGCCGATCTACGTAAGGCACGCCATAGTGCACAACAAAAGAGTCGTTGATTCGCTCAAGGAAAAAGGGGTGGTCTTTGTGGAGGAACTGGGGGAGATAAAAGATAAAAACGCCCGCGTTATCTTCAGCGCGCATGGCGTCAGTCCGGCCGTTTACGCTGAATCCAGGACCAGAGGTCTCAGGATCGTGGACGCCGTCTGTCCTCTCGTCACGAAGGTTCACAACGAAGTCAGAAACTATGCCGAGATGGGTTACACAATAGTACTGATAGGTCACAGAAACCACGTGGAGGTGATCGGTACAAGCGGCGAAGCCCCGGAAAAGGTAGTGGTCGTGGAATCAGTTGAAGAAGTTTTAAATCTTGAAGTTGAAGATCCCGGTAAGGTCGCTTACGTGACGCAGACTACGTTGAGCGTTGATGACACCAAGGAAATAGTCAAGGCGCTGAAGAAAAAATTTCCCTCCATTGTCAATCCCTCCAAGCTGGATATATGCTACGCGACGCAGAACAGACAGGACGCCGTGAAAGAACTTGCAAAGCAGGCGGAAATAATTCTGATAATGGGGTCCCCTGAAAGTTCCAACTCAAACAGACTGGTTGAAGTCGCTAAATCCCACGGGGTGCCGGGTTCCTATCTGATTGAAAGTTCCGACAGTATTGAAGAAGAAATGATATCCGGGCGTTCCGTGGTGGGCCTGAGTTCAGGAGCGTCAACTCCGGAGTTCGTCGTCAGAGAGGCAATAGACAGACTTAAAGAGCTTGGAGCCAGCGAGATTGAAGAACTGCAGATCAAGGAGGAACATACAAGTTTCCCCCTGTCCGACTCAGTTGAGTTTGTAAGCCAGTAGCAGAGTTATTAATTAATCTCTTTATATATTTTTCTATAAATATTGTCCGTAAGTAATCCTGAACAGGTTTTGTCAAACCACAACCTGATAATTTCCTTTTTTTAATTCATAAAATTTATTATTGACATCATAGGTCTATATTAGTAATGTTATGCTCTTGTACCCAAATTTAGATAAATAACGTCCAGAATATCAGTAAAGATCAAACTATAGGAAGGTGAAAAAATGATTCATGGCTACACAGCCAAGTATTTTAATTTACTGCTGATTTTATCATTTTTACTTTTAGGCACAAGTCCTGTGTTTGCGGGAAGCAACGAAGACAGGATAAAAAAGCTGGAGAACCAACTGAATCAGGTAAGGCAAGAGCTCAAGCAGATAAAAAATGTTTCTGAAAATAACAGATTAGATGAAATTGAACGCAATCTATCCGTACTGGCGGAAGAGTTAAAAAAGGTGAAAGCTGAAACCGCCGGAGGTAGTATTGACATTGAACTGAAAGAAGTTTTTGGTGGCGCTCCGGGAGCTTCTAAAGTCTATCTGAAGCCTGGAAAGGGTCCGTCGGTTGGTGGGTACGGGGAACTGGTGGTAAGTAAAGTACCTGATGACGGAGACAACGTCGTTGATGCGCAAAGAGTCATCTTATACGCCGGTTACAAGTTTAACGATAATATCTTTTTTAACTCAGAGATAGAATTTGAGCATGGTTCAACAGGTGGAAACCCCGCCAGTCCCGAAGTGAGTGATGGTTCCGCGTCAGTTGAGTTTGCATATCTGGATTTTCTGATAAAAGATTACTTTAACTTACGCGGCGGACTGCTTCTTGTGCCCTTTGGCCTGATAAATGAAATACATGAACCAACGGGATTTTACGGAGTGTTCCGCCCTTCGGTTGAAAGAAGAATAATACCAACCACGTGGAGAGAGAACGGACTTGGTCTGCACGGCGAATTTGATCTGCAGTCCGTTGGTAACCTTTCCTACAAGGCGTTCGTCATGAACAGCACCGATTCAGAAGGTTTCAGAGCAAAGGACAATCGCAACCTTCGCACAAGGGGAGACAGGTCACTTTTCAACGACGTAGCCTTCGTGGGCAGATTGGAATATGACCCCTATCCCGGTATTACGGTTGGTGGCTCGGTTTATTTCGGCAACACGGGACAAGACAAAAAGGTGGATAACGAAGGATCTGCTTTTCACGGGGAGAAAATTGACGGAATGTTCACTATGTACGAGGTGGACGCCAATTTCAAGTACAGAGGTTTTCACCTAAGGACTTTAGCCGCCTGGACTTCTCTTGACGACGCAGAGCTAATAAACGCCAACAACGGATACGAGGAGGAGGATTCCGTTGGAGATGAGCAGTTCGGATATTACGTAACGGTTGCCTATAACGTTCTGACTGAATTAGAAACTGGAAGCAGATACCTGAAAGACATTACCCCGTTCTTCAGGTTTGAGAACTATGACACGCAGAAATCCGTTCCTGCAGGATTTTCTAAAAACCCCGCGAATGACAGGACGGAATATACGTTCGGGATGAACTATAAACCAATACCAAACGTGGTTATAAAAGCTGATTATCAGTGGCTGGAAAATGAAGCAAACTCCGATAACAATCAATTTAACTTCGGTATGGGCTATGTGTTTTAGTTGAAATCTACTCCTTACTCTCTGACCAGAAAGGTGATGAAAAAAATCGTACATATTGCACTGCTGTTCATACTGGCTTTCTGCTCTTTCGCTACGCCCGCAAAGAGTAAACTCCTCACCTCATTAAAGGAATCACTGGAATCTGCTTTTCCCAGGGGAACTTCAATTGAAAAAAGGACTATATTTCTTAGCGATAAACAGGTGCAGACGATTGAAAAAATTTCTGGAATGACTCCGGACTCAAAAATACACATATTCTATGAGTTCAAAAGCAAATCAGAAATTTTAGGCTACGGAATAATTGACTCGCACATTTTAAGAACAAAGTCCGAAACTGTACTGTATTTAATTGACAAGAACGGTAATTTGATTAACTCTGAAATTCTGGCTTTTTTTGAACCACCTGATTACATGCCTTCAGCTAAGTGGCTGAATTTATTTGACGGAAAAAATATCAGTGATGAACTGAGAGTTGGAAAAACAATCCCTAACATCACCGGAGCGACTATCACTTCTCATGAATTTTCAAGAAACACCAGAAAAATCCTTGCTATATACAAAGTTGCACTTAACGATCATAATTAAATAATCGTGAGATTTTTTATATCCTCCGAACTCAAAAAGAACGATTTTCTGAAGATCATAATCTTCTTTACAATACTGTTTTTCTTTTTTCTCTGGATAACGAACGTTCTTCTGTACATGCAGATTGGATTTAACTACAGCTCAATTGTTGAGTTTTACTTAGGTAACGAGGAAACTTTCAGACCTCCAAAAAGTTACATAGGCCTGCTTGAAGAAGCTCATTTTCACTTTTTCTCAATGGCCATACTACTGGTGACCCTTACGCATCTTATACTGTTCACCTCAATCAGTTCTCAAATAAAAATTACGCTGATACTTTTATCGTTCACTTCAACATTCATGGAAATCATCAGCAGCTGGTTGATAAGGTACGTGAGTCCGCACTTTGCGTATCTTAAACTAGGCTCTTTTTACGTAATGCAGTTAACACTGCTTGTGATGATGGCGATCATCATCGTGTACCTGTTCAAAAAAGATAAATAGTCTTACGGCATTCCCTCTAATCAGATGGCAGGTTCCAAAGCTGTACAATATCCAGATTCACTCCTTAATTCTCTTTTGCCTTGTTCAGCTCAGCGGACTTTTCCAGCGCCTTGAACCGCGGAGATCTGTAAATATTCCTGGCTGCTGCATCTCCCTGAACCGTAATAACGGCGCCCTCGCCGTTATTTTTAATATAGTTTTTTGTTTTTTCCAGCCCTGTAACGCTGAACGCAGTTGACAGAACGTCCGCTGCTTCCGCTGAATCAGCAAGAACCGTAACTGAGGTAAAACCCTCGGCAGGAAAACCCGTGGAAGGATCTATTATATGTGAATATCTTTTTCCTTTAATTACAAAATATTTCTCGTAATCCCCGGAGGTAGCTACCCCGGTCCCGCTTATGTTGATATCAGTTAATACTCTGTCTTTATGAAAAGGGTCCTGAATACTGACGTCCCAGCCCTCGGCATCTTTCCTGTTGCCAACAGCCAGAATGTTCCCTCCAAAATTCAATAGAAAATTCTTAATTCCATGCTTCTTTAATATTTTCGCAACCTGATCAACCGCGTAACCCTTTCCTATCGCTCCGTAGTCAAGTCTTAAGCAACTGGACTTAAAAAAAACGGTGCTCTCCGTTTTATTAACTTCTATCTTTTCATAACCGGTGCAGCGTAAAGCATCCGATACCTGTTCATCACTGGGAATGCTGCCTCTTTTTACGGCCGCCTTCCAGATATCAAACAGATAGCCAACTGAAATATCAAAAGCTCCGCCGGTCATCCTTGAATGCTCAATTGACGAGTTTGTAAGATCAATGAACTCTTTTGGGACCTTTACCGGCTTGGTTCCGGCCATGGAGTTAACCCTGCTGAGCACGCTGTCGTCCCTGTAGTTGCTGAAAATATAATCTATCTCTCTCAATCTCTTTTGAGATTCAGCCACAGCGTCGCTGCATACGTTTTTATTCTTACAATAGAGCTTATAGGCAAACTTAGAGCCCATAATATAAAAAGAGCGCTCGTACAGGCTTTCGGGCTGCCCTGTGCAGGAAATGGACAGGATAAAACCCATCAGGACCATAGGGACTGTGAAACTGCAGAACTTCTTGATCACAAATAAACAGTAACTCATTTCATTAAATTATGAAAACCCGGACTATCATGATCATTATGAGATGACTGTCCACTATTTTTAGGTAGTATTAAAGTTCATGTCCACAAAAAAACTGCGAAAAGACGCAAGAGATATCTTTAACGAAGCGCTGAACGCCGCGGACCCCAAAAGATGCATACTAGAGCACGTCTCTCTAAGTAAAGGGGTACTGAAGATAGACTCTCAGAAATACAAAATCTCAAGCTACAGATCAGTATATGTAATCGCCTTTGGTAAAGCGGCCTCCTCAATGGCAAGTTCAATAGAGCATCTGCTTGGAAACAATATCACGGAAGGGATCGTTATCTCCAACTCCAGACCTGATTACTCGTTTGACCATATGAACTTTTATCTCTCAAGCCATCCCATACCCGACGATAAGAGCATGAGAGCGGCCATTAAGGTCATGAGCATACTGGATAAAGCGGGAGAAGATGATCTTGTCATATTTCTGATATCCGGAGGAGGCAGCTCCCTTCTGGCAATGCCGAGAGAAAAGATCAGCATTGAAGAAAAGCAGAAAGTGACTTCAGAACTTCTTGTGTCCGGCGTGGACGCAAGTGGGTTCAACACGGTAAGAAAAAAGCTCTCTCAGATCAAAGGAGGCGGACTCCTTAAAAAAGCCATACCGGCGCAGACCATCACTCTTATATTATCGGACGTCGTGGGGGATAAACTTGACGTGATAGCCTCGGGTCCGACGGTTGCGGACACAACGACCTTTGAAGATGCATGGAGGGTCATAGAAGCGCTTAAACTGGAGCACATAATTCCGCCCAAGGTGCTTGTACACCTGGACAAGGGCAGAAAAGGGTTAATACCAAACCTGCTGAGTGAAAAAGAACTCAGCTTTGATAAACAGCAGACGGTTGTAGTGGGCAATAATTTCAAGTCTTTAGCGGAGGCGGAAAAAACAGCAAAAAGCCTTGGTTACAGCACCCTGCTGCTTTCATCCCAGATAAGCGGGGAGGCAAGAGAAGTGGCCAAGGTAGTGGCGGGGATTGCTTTTGAAATTGAAAGGCTGGACACGCCGATCAAAAAGCCCGCCTGTATTATTTACGGAGGGGAAACAACGGTAAACGTGACGGGCGGTGGCAAAGGCGGCAGGAACACAGAAACCGCAATTGCGTTCTGTATGGAAATAATAGGACATGAGAACATCGTTGGACTGTTTGCAAGCACCGACGGCATAGACGGTCCCACGGACGCGGCGGGCGCCATCTGCGACGGGAATTCAAGGCTTGTGGCAAGAACTTTCAACTGCAGCGCGAGAGATCACCTTGCAGACAACAATTCATATAATTTTTTTAAAAAACTTGATGACCTTATAACCACAGGGGCAACGGGCACCAACGTTATGGATATTGGAATTGTTCTGATTGAAAACTAAAATATTGTAGCTATGATTGCAACTATGAAAGATACAAACCAAACGCTCCCTAACAACGAAGAAGCCGAAAGGGCGGTTCTTGGTTCCATACTCATTGATAATAACTCTATGAACGAGGTTCTGGGAATTTTAATGTCTGAAGATTTTTATCATGACAGGCATAGAAAAATATTCAGTTCAATGATTGAACTTGAGGAAAGCAATAAACCCATTGACCTGGTTACTTTGCACGATTACTTAGAAAAAAATGACAACCTTTTAAAGGACGTCGGGGGAACCGATTATCTTGCCTATTTAACCGAACTTGTTCCCACGACAATGAACGTGTCCCATTACGCAAAGATAGTAAAAGACAATTCCATTTTGAGAAATCTGGTGCTTACCGCCGCTAAAATCGCTCAGGACGCGCAGAGCGAGGGACTGGAACCCGCGGCGCTTCTGGATAATGCAGAAAAAAAGATCCTTGACATAGCTCAGAATCAGATAAAGCCGAGTTTTTACAGTGCTAAAGAACTTTCTTCAGAAACTTTAAGATTAATAGCTTCTGCACGTGACAAAAAGAACGTCGTTATTGGCGTGTCAACCGGATTTGAAAAACTTGATTATTTAACTTCCGGACTTATGAAATCAGATCTTATCATCGTTGCTGCAAGACCTGGCATTGGAAAAACGTCATTCTGTCTGAACATTGCCTCACATGCCATCCTTAAAAACAATCTTAAAGTCGGGATCTTCTCACTTGAAATGACCAAAGAACAGCTAATGCTCAGGCTGTTGTCCATGAAGTCCAAGGTCAACTTTTCAAGTATAAGAACCGGATGGATCAACGACGACGATTGGGAGTTTTTGAAAAATTCTGCTACAGAATACAGTAAATCTCATCTGTTTATTGACGATACGCCAGGTTTAACGGTTCTGGAGGTAAAAGCAAAAGCAAGAAGACTGAAAAAAGAACAGGAAGGACTTGATCTGCTTATACTAGACTACATACAACTGATGCAGGGACACAGCAGATCAGAATCCCGTGAAAGAGAGATCGCTATGATCTCCAGTTCTCTAAAAGCACTTGCTAAAGAGCTGGATGTACCCGTTATTTGCATTTCTCAGCTCAACCGGCAGCCTGAATCAAGGTCCGACAGAAGGCCACAACTTGCAGATATAAGGGAAAGCGGGGCCATTGAGCAGGACGCTGACATTGTGATGTTTATACACAGGATGGATGCCTACAAAAAAGCCGAGGAAGAAAAAGACGGAACGGCTGAGATCATAATAGCAAAGCAGAGGAATGGTCCGGTAGGGTCAGTAAAACTCGCTTTCCTTGAAAGCCAAGGCGTTCCAGGTTTTGAAAATCTTGCAATTGAAGACGAGCCTGATTAAACAAGAAGGGGCTTTATTTTTGCTTTGGACTTAGTTTCCCTTGCGTAGAGATCCGGGTCGTTCTTCCAGCTTTCAAACGTTTTAAAGTTTTGCAGGAGCCTCTCTTTAATTGAATGCCAGAAAAAATCCCAGTCGTATCTCTCTTTCCTTCCCCTGAAAAACTCTCTGTGAAATAGATCTCTTTCCACTACCCATCCTTTCTCGGCAATCCATCCGGTACGCACGTACCCGTAACCGCTACCAAAGCCCATTGCAAAGTTGCCATCCAGTCCAAGCCTTG
>CAZUNK010000188.1:0-2597 GCA_964622285.1 uncultured Spirochaetia bacterium | reverse complement strand
CATCTATCTTTACTTCAACGTGCTTGCTGCCGCTTTTATCACCCTGCATGGAAATGCTCTTTAAGGCGCGCGCCAGGATCTGTTTCAGATCATCTTTGCTCAGCGGATTTAAAACGTACACCTGGGACCTTGACAGAAGCGGGGAGATAACCTCAAAAGAAGGATTTTCAGTAGTGGCGCCAATAAGCACTACCGTTCCGTCCTCCACGCTCTTTAGAAGGGCCGATTGCTGTGATTTATTGAACCTGTGGATCTCATCCACGAACAGAATGGTCTTTTTGCCCGTCAGAATTGAGCTGTTTGCGCTTTCAATGACCTCCCGCAGGTCCTTAACCCCTGAGGATATTGCATTTATATGGTATATATCGGCATTGACCTGATCTGCTATTATACGAGCAAGGGTCGTTTTGCCAGTACCCGGAGCACCCCAGAATATCATGGGCTGGACAGCATCAGCGTCAACCATCTTTTTTATCACACCTTCTTTTCCTATCAGATGATCCTGACCAACGACCTCTTCCAGCTTTGTAGGTCTTAACCGTTCAGCAAGAGGTTTGGTTGACTCAGGCTGCAGGAACAGAGAAGGGTCGGTATTTGAACTGCTCTTTGTGACCATGTTACTAAGAATTTTAGGGGGTTTAACTCTTCAAATCAATCAACTTTCTGGAAAATACACATTTTTAAGCTATAATCAAAGCCCTATGAACATAAAATTGCTCAAGAAATTATGCGATACTCCCGGCATGCCCGGAGGGGAAGACCTTATACGCGATCTTGTCACCAAGGAACTTGGAAAATTCACAAAGGACATCTCCACAGACGCAATGGGAAACCTCATTGCGCACATAAAGGGAAAGGGACCCAGATTAGTGCTTGACGCCCACATGGATGAAGTTGGATTCATGGTGCATCATATAGATGATAACGGATTTATAAATCTGACCCCACTGGGAGGCATGGACCCGCGGGTTTACTATGCTCAGAGACTAACCGTATGGGGCAAAAAACCGCTTGTTGGCATGGTAGCGGCTATTCCTCCTCATATAAGCAGAAGCGGTAATAACAAGGAAGTTCCTGAAATTGAAGACTGCGCAGTTGACGTTGGCCTGTCAGCCGATAAGGTCAGAAGCCTGGTTAATATAGGGGATTACGTGTCTTTCAATACCGAACTTGTGGAGACGGAAGACTCAGTGATATCAAAGGCACTGGACGACAGAATGGGCCTGTTTATTATAATTGAGGCACTGAAAAGAAAACCCAGAATACGCTGCGACCTTTTTATCACCGCAACGGTGCAGGAGGAAACGGGATTAAGAGGTGCAAGACTTATAACCCCGGTTTTAGAACCTGACTTTGTTGTTGCCCTGGAAGGTACAGTTGCAATGGACGTTCCGGGCATACCAGCGAACAAATCACTTGCAAACGTCAATAAAGGACCGGAGATAAGGCTGTCTGACAGGTATCTGATGGCGGATAGAAAATTCTCCTTTTTTATAAATGAACTTGCCGGAAAGGAGAAAATACCCTGCCAGATCACGGTTAAAAAAGCAGGTGGCACCAACGCCACTGCAATGCAGGTAACGGGCAAGGGAAGCCGGGCAGCGGTAATATCCGTTCCTACAAGGTATCTGCACAGCCCAAGTTCCATTGCGTATAAAGATGATATAGAAAACACGGTCAGGCTGGTCAGCGCTGCTCTGGAGAATATCAATGAGTTCAGTAAACGGACCTGACCTGAAGACAGCAGTTAAAAACGCCTTGAAGACTGATTTTTCATAGCCCTGCTGAACGACCATAACGTTATGGCTATTTACACTGAAGAGCTCATAAAAATATTTGAAACCTCTCTGAAGGAAAACTGCCCGGAGCCTGTAAAGGCAGATCTCACCAGCAATCTCCTGGGGGCAATTACAGACAGAAAATACGATGTTCAGGATCAGGCATTAATAGAAACCGTTCTGAAAGACGACAGGGAAAGCCTTGCAGAATCATTTGCAGCAGCCCTGCAGCTCAGACTGGAAAAAGAAACAGAAACATCGGAGTTTATAAGCTCAGAGGAAGGTGAGCAGGAAATTATAAACCTGTTTCTAAAATCACTTGAGCATACAATTGATCTTTATTATAACAGCGTTATAAGCAAACAGTTCTCAAGCACTTAAAAGAAAATAAGCACGCTCTGTTGTTGTTTTCTCAGGTCCGTTTTGACTTTGTCAGTTCGTAAATCATAATTCCCGCTGCAACGGAGGCGTTCAGAGAGTCCGTGTCTCCAGTTTTGGGAATAGACACCAGAAAATCACAGTCGTCCCTGATACCTTTACTGATCCCCCTGCCCTCGTTACCTATTACCAGCGCCAGTTTAAGATCATCGGTGTCCAGGTCGTAAACCGCCTTTGCCGCAGAAGCATCTGCGCCCACTATCCAGAAACCGTTCTTTTTCAGCTGCTTTATGGCGTTTTTTAAGCTGCCAACCCTGCAGATCGGCGTGACCGCGGCCGTGCCGGAGGAAGTTTTGATCACGGAAGGGGTAACCCCCACCGCTCTGTCTTTAGGCAGTAAAACCCCATCAACCCTGAAAAAAGCGCAGGTTCTTATAATTG
>CAZUNK010000187.1:0-3973 GCA_964622285.1 uncultured Spirochaetia bacterium | reverse complement strand
TAACCTTTTTATAATTCAAGAGAATAAAAGCAATAAAAATTCAGTTTTTCAGATAAGTTTTTTAAAAAGAAAGTTTTTCTGTTTTATCCCCTGTACCATTTTGGTATCAAACCGCCCGTGTAGATGTTGATCGTTTTGGTCTCAAGGTAATTTTCAATTCCTTCTTTTCCAAGTTCTTTTCCAATGCCGCTCTGCTTAAATCCGCCGTAGGGAGTTTGTGGAATGATTCCTCCGTAAGTATTCACCCACAAATACCCGGCCTTGATGGACCTTGCCACTCTGATCGCACGGCTGATCTCCTTTGTCCATATTCCACCTGCCAGGCCGTACTGTGTGCCGTTTGCGATCTCCACGGCTTCATCTTCCTCTTTAAACGGAATTACGGCTACCACGGGACCGAAGATTTCCTCACAGGCCACAGTGGCTTTTGGATCAACGCCCTCTAAGATGGTCGGGTTTATATAGTAACCTTTCCTGAGTTTGCCCGGCCTGTTTCCACCCGCTATTACCTTTGCTCCTTCGGACTTTCCTTTTTTAATATAGCTTAAAACAGATTCATAGTGCTCTTTTGATATTACCGCTCCCATTTCAGTGCTCTGGTCTGTGGGGTCTCCAACTTTTATTTTTTTTGCCCTTGCAACGTACAGATCTAAAAATTTCTTATATATTTTTTTATGAAGCATAAGTTTTGTGACCGCGGTGCAGTTCTCTCCCTGGTTGAAAAAACCTCCTCTGAGACATGCCTCCACGGCGTTTTGTATATCTGCATCCTCAAAAACAATACAGGGAGCCTTTCCTCCAAGTTCCAGAGACACGTCTTTGACCGACCCGGCGGCATCCTGCATGACCTGTTTTCCCACTGACGTAGACCCCGTGAAAGCCACTTTATCAATATCCGGATGCTTTGCTAAAGCTGCGCCTGCAACCTCTCCCTTTCCGGGAACGACGTTCAGTGTCCCATCAGGCAGTCCCGCTTTTGAGCATAACCTGGCTATTTCAAGGATTGTACAGGAGGTGAGTTCCGAGGGCTTTAAAACAATCGTACATCCCGCAGCAAGTGCCGGTGCGATCTTCCAGAAGGAAAGCAGCAGTGGAAAATTCCAAGGAACTATGTGTGCCACGACGCCCACAGGCTCTTTTATGGTTACGGAGAGCAGGTCTTTGCTTATAGGTATGGACTCTCCGTTAAGCTGAGCATGGGCGCCTGAATAATACTCAAGAGTTCTGACCGAACCACCAATTTCAACGAGGCTGCTTTCTCTAATGGTCTTTCCTGTCTCAAGAGTGTTCAGCAGGGAAAGGCGCTTTTGATTTTTTACAAGCTCCTCGGCAATTTTCAGAATGATCCTTGACCGTTCAGAGAAGGTTGTCTCTGACCATTTTTTAAAAGCCTTCTTTGCAGCGCTCACGGCTCTGTCAATGTCTTTTTCACTGCCTTCTGCAATTTGTGCAAGCTCTTTTTCCGTTGCGGGATTTTCTCTTATAAAATATCTGCCCGCTGCAGGCTTAACTTCTCTCCCGTTTATGAAAGGATTGTATTTTTTTAACGAGGCCATATTTTTCTCCAGATTATCTGAGCTGTTTTGAGAGATCTCCCTGCTGATTGAACATGCTTATACAACTCCGTAAGAGATCATAGAGTCTGCAACTTTTACAAACCCTCCAACGTTGGCGCCTTTAACGTAGTCAACGTAGCTTTTTCCTTCTCTTCCATGCTCCATGCACTGCTGATGAATGTCTTTCATTATCCCCTGCAACTTTACATTCACGTCCTTTCGCGACCATGAAAGGCGCAGAGAGTTCTGGCTTTGCTCAAGTCCTGATACGGCAACTCCTCCGGCGTTTGCGGCTTTGGAGGGTCCGTACAGGATTTTTGCGTTCCTGAATTCGTTTGCTCCTTCAAGTGTGGTTGGCATATTCGCTCCTTCGCTGACTGCAATGACGCCGTTTTTTAACAGAGTTTTAGCGTCCTTAAGAGATATTTCATTCTGCGTGGCACTTGGAAATGCCACGTCTGCAGGGGTGCCCCACGGCCTTTTATTCTTATAAAAACTGACTCCCTTGAAGTTGTCCGCGTATTCTGAAATCCTGCCTCTTTTTACTTCTTTGAGTTCTTTTATGAATTTCAGCTTTTCTTCGTCTATTCCGTTCTTGTCGTAAATAAATCCCGAGGAGTCGGAAAGGGTCACAACTTTTGCCCCCATGTCCGTTGCTTTTTCAACCGTGTAGATTGCCACGTTGCCCGACCCTGAAACAATACAGGTTTTTCCTTTCAAGCTGTCATTTTTGTTATTCAGCATCTCTTCGCAGAAATAAACGCATCCATAGCCAGTAGCTTCCTGCCTGATAAGACTACCCCCGAACGACAACCCTTTACCCGTAAGAACTCCCGTAACCTCGTTTTTGATCCTTTTGTACTGACCGAAAAGGTAACCGATCTCTCTGCTTCCAACTCCTATATCTCCCGCGGGAACATCAGTGTCCTCACCAATATGTCTGTAAAGTTCCGTCATAAATGAGTGACAAAAACGCATGACCTCCCTGTTGCTTTTTCCCTTCGGATCAAAATTTGAACCTCCCTTGCCCCCGCCCATTGGCAGCCCGGTCAGGCTGTTCTTAAATATCTGTTCAAACCCCAGGAACTTCAATATGCTCAGATTAACGGAGGGATGGAACCGCATTCCGCCCTTGTATGGTCCTATGGAATTATTGAACTGCACTCTCCATCCTCTGTTTACCTGAACGTCCCCGTTGTCGTCTTCCCAGCTCACTCTGAATATCACGGTTCTGTCAGGTTCGGTTATTCTTTCAAGTATTCGGCTTTTGAGGTACTGTGGGTTTTGCAGTATGAACGGCATAAGGTCGTGGACTACTTCGTGCACTGCCTGATGAAACTCGGTCTCTCCAGGGTTTCTCATTATCAGATCTTTCATAAAACTGTCAGTTTCCTTTGCAGCTTGAGCGTTTTTTGACATTGCAAACCTCCAGGGCAGTTAAAATTGCAGAATATATTATTTATATTTTACAAGTATAGCTTAATATCATTGAAAAAGGCGTTATAAATTGAAGTATTTTATTGTAGATGCATTTGCCGAACGGGCTTTTGAAGGAAATCCTGCAGCGGTGGTCATGTTAGAGAAGCTTGTTTCAGACGATATTCTGCAGAAAATAGCTTCGGAGATGAATCTTTCTGAAACCGCTTACCTGCTTAGGGAAAAAGGCATTTATAGTTTAAGGTGGTTTTCACCGGTGAGAGAGGTTGATCTGTGTGGTCACGCAACTCTGGCTTCCGCTCATGTATTATGGACAGAAGGGATCCTGGACCAGGATCAGGAGGCAAGGTTTGACACTAAAAGCGGCACGTTGACCGCAAGACGCGTTGATGATCTTATAGAGATGGATTTTCCACTTGACGTGCCAGAGGTTTCTGAGTGTCCAGAAGAAATCATGGATGGACTTGGGGTCACTCCAGTTTACGTTGGTAAATCCAGGTTTGATTATCTTGTTGAGGTGGGATCGCAGGAAGTTGTAGAGGGCATAGACCCAGATATTGAGGTAATTAAAAAGATAGACTGTAGAGGAATAATTGTCACAAGCACTACCCAAAACAAATGCTATGACTTTGTATCAAGGTTTTTTGCTCCCAGGTTTGGTATACCAGAAGATCCAGTTACGGGTTCTGCACACTGTGCTCTGGGTCCATACTGGAGCAGCAAAACAAACAAGACCGAGTTAGTGGGCTATCAGGCATCCAGGAGGGGCGGGGTTGTGAAAATGAGGGTTACTGAAAGCAATGTGGTACTGGGCGGAAAAGCGAGAGTTGTTGCAGCTGGAGAATTTTTTGTTTGAAGTTTGGATTTTTTAGGAAATTGTATTATTATGTTTTTTTAAGTTGGCGACGTAGCCAAGTGGTAAGGCAACGGTCTGCAAAACCGTAATACCCCGGTTCGAATCCGGGCGTCGCCTCCAAATT
>CAZUNK010000186.1:0-6146 GCA_964622285.1 uncultured Spirochaetia bacterium | reverse complement strand
GCTCCTATCATTCCAAATTCTTTCCAAAATATTTAATTGTTTTAGAAAAGAATCTGTTAAACTGTAGAAATAAAAAAAAGCATGATGTTCATTCTTACCATCTAAAAGAGAATACAGTAATTTTGAGACAGAACTCTTACCCGTGTTATTAGGCCCCGCAAATACGGTAAACTGTCCAATGCTTACCTCTGCATCGGACAATTTACCAAAATTTTTCACTCTGAGATTGAATGGCATTTTCTTTCCTTAACAAAGTAGTCTCAATATTAACAATGTAAATGGGATAAAAGAAATAAACAACCCGGATAGTTTTTGAAACAGCATGTTTTATCCACAATCAATTGCACAGCAAGCAAACTGTTAATTAAAAACCATCAAAATTAGCATCGCCCATTCAAAAAGCTAAATTGACAACCCCCTTAAAACCCTGATAATACTCAAATCCATCCCACGCTGGAGGAAAACAGTTGAGCAGGAAAAAACGAACTAACGATACAAACGCCAGAAAATACTCTTCGCTGGTCGTGGAAGGAGCAGATAAAGCTCCCAACAGATCAATGTTGAGAGCGGTGGGTTTTAAAAAAGGGGACTTTAAAAAGCCCATTGTCGGAATTGCCTCAACGTGGAGCATGGTCACCCCCTGCAACATGCACATAGATAAGCTGGCTCTGCACGCCTCAAAAGGCGCCGATAAAGCCGGCGGAAAAGCAGTAATTTTCAACACGATAACGGTATCGGACGGCATTTCAATGGGCACGCCCGGAATGAGGTACTCACTGGTGTCCAGGGAAGTAATAGCCGACTCAATTGAAACCGTTTCTGGAGCGGAAGGATTTGACGGTCTGGTGGCGATCGGAGGATGCGACAAGAACATGCCGGGCTGCCTGATTGCACTTGCAAGGCTCAACAGACCTTCGGTTTTTGTATACGGGGGCACGATAATGCCCGGCAGCTACAATGGAAAGGATGTTGATATAGTATCGGTATTTGAAGCAGTGGGCTCTCACGCAAACAAAGAGATATCAGACGCACAGCTGAGCAGAATAGAGTCCTGCGCCATTCCCGGACCTGGGTCATGCGGAGGAATGTACACGGCAAACACCATGGCCTCTGCAATAGAGGCACTGGGCATGAGCCTGCCAAACAGCTCGGCACAGGCGGCCATTTCACCGGATAAAAGAGCAGACTGCATAAACGCGGGAAAAGCCGTGCTGAACCTGCTGAAAAACGATATAAGACCAAGGGACATAATGACCAAAAAAGCTTACGAGAACGCTATCACGGTCGTAATAGCACTTGGAGGCTCAACAAACGCCGTGCTTCACCTGCTGGCAATGGCAAACGCCACCGGCGTAAAACTAACGATAGACGACTTTACGAAAATTGGTAAAAAAACTCCCGTTCTGGCGGACTTAAAACCAAGTGGCAGCTATATGATGAGCGATTTCTGCAGGATCGGGGGACTTACCCCTCTCTTAAAGATACTTCTGAGAAACGGCCTACTGCACGGAGACTGCATGACCGTTACCGGAAAAACCTTGGCGCAGAACCTCAGAAAGGTCCAGAGCTACCCAAGAGGCCAGAAGATCATCCACGGTCTTGGCAAACCCATAAAGAAAGACAGTCATATAGTGATCCTCAGAGGCAACCTTGCACCTCAGGGAGCGGTTGCAAAAATATCCGGACAGGAAGGTACAAAGTTCAGCGGCAGGGCCATAGTTTTTAATTCAGAAGAAGAGTCGCTCAGAGCGATCCTGAGCGGCAGAGTAAAAAAAGGACACGTCATAGTCATAAGGTATGAAGGCCCGAAAGGAGGACCGGGAATGAGAGAAATGCTCAGTCCAACCTCCGCCGTTATGGGAAAAGGACTTGGTAACGACGTTGCTCTTATAACCGATGGGAGATTTTCAGGAGGCACCCACGGCTTTGTCGTTGGGCACATAACTCCAGAGGCTTTTGAAGGAGGAGCAATAGCCGTTATAAAAAACGGAGATGGAATTACAATAGACTCAGTAAAAAGAGAGATCAGCCTTAACGTAACCAAAAAAGAGCTGTCCGAGAGAACAAAAAGATGGAAACGTCCAAAACCAAAAGAAGCAAGGGGCGTCCTTGCCAAATACGCAAAACTCGTTTCCTCAGCGTCCGAGGGAGCAGTTACCGATTAAAGCCTGAATTGTAATTCATCCCTCCTGCGTGTATTTTATAAAGTAAGTTTTCCGGAGTCTTAAGTGAGCGCAATAGCCGGCAAAAATGTAACAGTAGGAGTTACGGGAAGCATCGCGGCGTACAAGTCGTGCGAACTGGTCAGAAGCCTGATGAAAGAAGGCTTATCAGTTCAGGTGGTCATGACAAAAAACGCCTGCGAGTTCATAACTCCCCTTACGCTTCAGTCCCTGTCCGGAAAAAAAGTGGCTCTGGACCCATTTGACCTGGAGTGGGAATCACAGATCGGTCATATACATTTAGCCGACACCTGCGACCTTGTGGTTGTTGCTCCGGCTTCCGCGTCATTCATAGGTAAACTGGCAAACGGTATCACGGACGGCCTTTTGTCAACCATAATAGCAGCGTCAAGATCTCCGGTACTCATCTGCCCCGCTATGAACGTGAACATGTACAACAGCCCTATGGTCAGAAGCAACGTCAGAAAACTGACAAAGTTCGGCATGAAGGTAATGGAGCCCTATGAAGGCGACCTTGCCTGCGGATGGGAAGGAAAAGGCAGGCTTGCAGACGTATCTGACATCTCAGATGAGGTGCTCAGAATGCTGCACCCGGACGACCTTAGGGGTAAAAGCGTGCTTGTAACCGCCGGAGCGACCAGAGAGTTCATAGACCCGGTAAGGTTCATCTCAAACCCTTCAACAGGAAAGATGGGCTACAGCGTTGCCAGAGCCGCCTGGCTAAGGGGGGCAGACGTAACTCTGATCTCAGCCCACGCTGAAATTCCGCGCCCTTACGGGGTAAAGACCATAGAGGTTGAAAGCTGCGACGAAATGCACAGAGAGGTAATGCAGAACCTAAAGAAAAGCGATATAATCATAAAAGCGGCGGCGGTAAGCGATTATAAACCAAAAAGCAGAAAAAGCAGAAAAATTAAAAAATCCTCTCAGGAAATCTCAGTCGAATTTATTAAAACAAAGGACATATTAAAAGAGGTTGGAACGCAGAAAAACGGCACGTTCGTCGTCGGATTTGCCGCTGAGACGGAAAACCTGATATCAAACTCAAAAAAGAAACTCACAAGCAAAAAAGCCGACCTTATAGTTGCAAACAACGTCAGCTCGGACAACTCGGGATTTGGTTCGGACACAAACGCGGTGACCATACTGGACAGCAGCGGCGGAGCAACAAAGCTGCCATCAATGCTCAAAGCCGACGTTGGACATAAAATACTTGATATCGTTATAAAGAACGGATTAGGCTGAATCAGTTTTTTCAGTGTATCTGATCTTTATCAGGCTGCTTTGGAAGTCCCGCGGCAAACCACAGGACAAGAACGCCAAGTGAGGTAATTAACGGATAGACGGGGCTTATGCTGTATAAAAACCCGGACAGCATGCCTCCAAGGGAAGCTCCGAAAAAATTCGCAAGGTTATAAACGCCGGACGAAGAGCCTCTGTTTCTTGAAGATATTCTCTGCGTTAAGAACGCGGGAAGCAGCGACTGGTATATAGTGTGTCCCAGAAAGAAAAGCATTCCTGAAAATATCAGAACCAGCTTTACCTTATCGCTCGTCAGGTAGGATGCAAAGGACAAAAGCAGGTAAGTTGCAAAGGACAGGAGCAGAAACACAAAGCCCAGCGCGATGGCAGCTTCCATGTTCCCCTTTCTTTCGGAACGTTTTATGTACGGATATACAAAAAACCCGCTGGGCAGCAGAACCAGGAGGTAAATGATCCAGTAATTATGAACGGGCACCTGCAGCGCTTCCCAGCTGAGCGGATATATGAACAGAAACAGGTTCATACAGAATGAAAGCACAAACGCGGCAATGAGCAGGGACTTTACGTCAACGTCCCTGAGTATCTTTAAAAGGCTCTCTTTTTTGTCAAAGATCCCATCGGACTTTATCTCGGGGAAAAAGAGCAAAGTTATTGCAATTCCGAACAGTCCCAAACCCGCAAGAACGTAGAAAAGCGAGTCAAACCCGATCTTATAAGCAAGGAGCGGACCAATGATTATGGATATAACGAACGCCACGCCTATGACTATTCCGTTTATGGTGAACGCCTGCGCTCTGAGCTTAGGCCTTACCAGGTCCCCGAGAGAGGCAATTGCAACGGCTCCCACCGCGCCGCTTCCCTGCAGCGCTCTTGCTGCAATAAGCTCATAGATGTTATCAGCCATTGCGCATATAAAGCTGCCGAACGAAAAAAGAGCAAGTCCGAAGATCAGCACTTTTTTTCTGCCGAACCTGTCGCTTGCCCATCCAAACGGAAGCTGAAGAAGGCTCTGTACAAGCGGGTAAATGCCAAAAGCTATGCTGGCAAGCGTTAACGTGGCGCCTGGATACATCTTTGCGTAAATACTGAACACCGGAAGTATCAGAAATATTCCCAGCAATCTCGTGGAAACGATCACGGCAATAGTGAAGGTGGACCTTTTTTCCTCAGAACTTAATTTCATAAGTGAAGACCGCTTTAAAAAAATTAGAGTTTTTAGTTTAGCACAGTTAAAGTTGAGTTTTGAATATTTTATTCCGAAAAACCCCGGCGGGGCCCATTACGGACGCTTTACGGTAACTGGGCCGCAGTTATTGCTATGAGACCAACCTGGGCAGAAATTGACCTGCGTTCCATTAAAAGCAACTTAGAGACGGTAAGGTCCCTTACCGGAGATGGGGTGTCCATTATGGCGGTCGTAAAAGCTGACGCTTATGGTCACGGGGCGGTAAAGGTAAGCAGGGCTCTGACAGAACACGGAGCCGACTCACTGGCGGTTGCGACTCTTGAAGAAGGTCTCCAGCTGCGCGGCTCCGGAATTAAATGTCCCGTGATGATAATTGGTTCCATACAGAAAAGTGAGATCCCGGAGATAATAAAAAATGAACTGACCCCCGCCGTTTACGACGTTGAAACCCTTAGGAGCCTTTCAGGCGAGATACAAAAGAGCGGCAGAGTCCTTGATTTTCATCTGAGAATAGACACGGGCATGAACCGGCTGGGAATACACGGCGGAGAGGTTCGCGGCTTTATAAATGAACACAGAGCCCACACTCATCTGAACTTACAGGGAGTTTTCACTCATCTTGCTTCAGCGGACGACCCCAAGAGCAACTTCACTGACCGGCAGATATCTGAATTTTACGGCTCTCTGGAGCTTATAAGGTCCCTTAACGTTGAACCCAGGTACTTTCATTTAGCCAACAGCGCGGCCATTCAGAACTATCCAGGCTCCCATGGAAATCTGGTAAGGCCCGGCATAATGCTTTACGGCGCGGGAGAGCAGGACCGCACCAGTCTCCGTTCCGCAATGAAGCTTAAAAGCAGAATAATTCAGTTAAAGAACCTGGAGAAGGGAACCCCCGTCAGCTACGGAGGCACCCACGTTACAGAGAAAAGGTCCGTTATCGCAACCGCTCCCATAGGCTACGCCGATGGATATTTCAGAAAGCTGTCCAACAGAGCATACGTGTCCATCAGAGGCAAAAAGGCCAAGGTAGTGGGCAGAGTGTGCATGGACTTTATTATGATCGATGTGACCAGCCTTTCCAGAGAGGTGAGGGTCGGTGATGAGATAACGCTTTTCGGGGACGAGCTCGTTACGATCAATGATATTTCCAGCTGGGCGGAAACCACTCCCTATGAGGTTTTAACGCTCGTTGGAAAAAGGGTTCCAAGAACGTTCGTATGATTATCAGCCGCAGCGCCTTTGTATTTTTCCTGTACCTGCTCTGTATGGTTTTTTTTCCAGGTACAAGCGGGATGGCAATAGACCTTGGTCCGCTCTACCATCCCGTGAAAAACTCCAGGTACGAAAAGGAATTTACCGCACTGGGACCATTTATAACCTATAAAAAAGGTAAAGAAGGCTCGGAGCTCGGATTCAGGCCTTTTTACTACAGAACGGTAATGGAAAGAGATAAAACCAGGGAGCTGGAGCTTTTTTACCCTGTGGCGTCGTACAAAAAGGCAGGGGACCGT
>CAZUNK010000185.1:0-16808 GCA_964622285.1 uncultured Spirochaetia bacterium | reverse complement strand
ATGGTATGCCCCGGTATCTATTCCCATAGGACTTCATTACAAAAAATATGACAGTTTTATAGAAACGCCCATAATCAGAGAGGAGATAAGAAACGCTGACGTAAAGAACAAAGGACATTATACGGTATATCTCCCTTCGTTTGACGAAAAGTACCTTGTAAAAAGACTTAACAACGTGGACGTTCAGTGGGAGTTTTTCTCAAAAACATATAAAGGGGCTCCTTATGTTGATGAAAACGTTACAATCTTTCCAATTGATAATGACAAGTTTGTAAAAAGTTTTTCCACCTGCGAGGGAATACTCTGCAATGCCGGTTTTGAGACTCCCTCCGAAGCGATATTTCTTGGCAAGAAAATACTCGCAATTCCCATGAAAGGACAGTATGAGCAGGAATGCAATTCAGAAGCCTTGAAGCAGCTTGGCATCAAAACACTGGATTCAATAAACAGTGATTTTGAGAACCAGCTTGAATCCTGGTTAAACTCTGACTTTAAATACAGGGTAGAGTACGAAGATAATATTCCCCATATTGTTGATCTGATCCTGGAAAGCGGTTCTTCGCGGTTTAACCGCACTAACGCTCCACTGACGAAAGGAAAACCCTCAGTAGTAAGGCTCAACAGAGAAAACAATCCAACCTGGATCCAGCAGTACGAATTACAACCGGGTCAGCTTAGATCAAACCACCTAAGTAAAACGGAACGCCAAAGGTCAGAATCCCTAAAAATACTCCCGTAATAGTTTGCAGTACCGTGTGACAGGAAAGGTGAACCCGGGACCACGCAACTACCGGTATTAATACTGCAAATGGAACGGCCAGATCACTTATCTGGGACATCGTTACAATGTAAAGCCCACTCACTGCAGCGCTGTGCACGCTGATCTTCCAGAACATGGTGATAATGAGTACAAGAGATATGGAGAGGAAAGATGAAAGGCCTATAAGTATATAAACAGTAGGTGCTCCCAGAGTATAAAAAATGTATATTCCAAAAAAGGTGTTTAACGTTGCCGCAATAATTGGCTTGATCCTTTCTTCTCTGTTGTTCATATGAAAACCTTGGATCGCCCCGTTTTTCAAAAGTTTGTAAATAAATAAACAAGGCGGAGCAATAAACAGCAGCACGAACAGCACCGACCACATAAAGGGTTTAGAAACATTCAGAAAAGGAGCTGATAACATCACTGCATATATGAGAACAAGAGGGGGTGAGAATAAAACAGATATGTAATGGGCAACGGAATCCCAGAAAGTATAAGACAACTCATCTGCGTAATTGGTTTTTGAAGTCAGGTTTTTGTTAACTAACATATGTTCATCAACTGTAAATATCTTTTTATAGTATATCAGTATATGGAAATATATCATACAATTTGATTGTTAATTCTATTTTAACTTAATGTGAAATCTGTATTCAAAACCAATTTGAAAAATGGTTGTTAAAAACCTGTTTTACAATATATTATAATCCGGGGAGGAGACGTATCCTCAAGAGTCTGAACTTCTAATTACGGGATAGAATCTACACAGTAAAAGACCTTTATAGTTTGCAGAAACAATAAAACAAGGCATAAAGTGAATGTATATAACTTTCAAGAAAGAACTCACCATAATCAGAATTCTTTCGCTCGCAGGCATCATAATATCCACTTATCTCGCCGTTACGGCACTCGGCGGCGTAGGTATTGACTACTGCCTTACCGGCAGCGAGTGTGATGTTGTCAACAACAGTGCTTACTCAAGGATATTTGAGATCCCAGTATCAGTAGTGGGCATTTTAGGCTATGCACTGATTCTGACTTCATCGTTTCTGTCAACTTCAAAGCAAAGAAAGTGGTACTCCCTTTTCATTCTTACCACAGTTGGTGTGGCTTTTTCCCTCTATCTTACCTACATGGAAATTTTTCAAATAAACGCAATATGTGGGCTATGTATAGTCTCGCTGATAATAATGCTGTCTATTTTTACAGCCATATTGTTTAACAAAGGTAAAATGGCACCAAGCGTATCCTCTCTCAATCTGCTGACATTGGCAATTGTATTATCAGCTTCTGTTGTACTAGGTGCAAATATAGTACAGTCATCAGCTGGTCCGCAGTCAAGCAGCCTGCAAGTCAGTCTCGCCAAGCATCTCAGCAGTGTCAACGCGGTAATGTACGGAGCTTACAACTGTTCCCACTGCACAGACCAAAAAAATGACTTTGGAACGCGGGCATTCAAACATATAAAATACGTGGAATGTAATAAACAGGGAAAAAATGCCAACCCTTCCTTATGCTTTGCAAAGGGAATACAGGGGTATCCAACCTGGGAGATAGGTGGCAAGTTCTATAAAGGACGGCAAAGTCTGAAAAAGCTCTCTGAAGTATCAAACTTTAATTACCGGAAAGATCTTTAAAGGAATTTTCTGATCTCATGAACCAGAGATCCAGGGTTGAAACTATGTGGATATCTGGAAATCAGCTTTGTATCCCTGCTGATCAGATATATGGACGTTGGATGGTTCATCAGATAATCACTGGACTTTCCGTCGTCATCTTCTTTGAAATACGCAACGCTGAACATATCAGCAATTCTATTTAATTCTTCCTCAGTGCCGGTCAGACCAACAAAGTCATGATGGAAAGATGGAATGTGTTTTTTAAGCCTTTGTACATCATCTCTTCCAGGATCAATGGAGATGAACAAAACCCTAAGTTCAGCACGGCTGCTGCCAAGTTCACCATAAACCTTTTTAAGTTTTCCTAACGTTGCGGGACATATATCCGGACAGTTCGTGTAACCAAAAGCTAAAAGCACCAACTTGCCTTTAAACTGCGATAGCGCCACTCTGTTTCCATCCTGGTCCGTAAGAACAAAATCCCCAATCTCTTTCTGAGCATTATTACTACTGGAAATTTGCCCGTTCCCTCCGTCAATAAGAAAGAGGTGCATGTAAACTGCTAAAGCACAGGCAATAAATACGAATATTAAAGAGGTTAATAGTAATTTAGGTCTTAAAGGCATAACGCAATTAAGTAAGAAAGCGATATTATAAATTCAGAAAAATAAAAGAGCAGGCCGCTTCATCAGCGTACCTGCTCTTACTTTTTTCACATTCACGCGTGCGGGCGTATTACATCATGCCGCCCATTCCTCCTGCGCCCATGCCCCCCATGCCTGCCATGTTAGGTGCAACGCCGCCTCCATCATCAGAAGGCTTCTCTGCCACCAGCGCTTCGGTTGTAAGTAAAAGCCCTGCTACGCTTGCTGCATTTTGAATTGCAGAACGTGTCACTTTTGCAGGGTCCACTATACCCGCTTTCATCAAATCGCCGTATGCAAGTTTAGCAGCATCGAATCCATAGGAATTCTTGCCATTTAACACCTTGTCCACAACAATTGAACCATCCCATCCTGCGTTGCCGGCTATACCTCTAAGCGGCTCCTCCAGACTCTTCTTAACTATATTAACCCCGGCTGCCTCTTCCTGATCTGCACCTTTGAACCTGTCCAGGTCCTTTATTGTTCTGACCAGCGCTACCCCGCCTCCCGGCACTATTCCCTCTTCTACCGCCGCTCTGGTTGCATTAAGAGCATCTTCCACTCTGTCTTTCTTTTCCTTCATCTCAGTTTCCGTGGCAGCTCCTACTCTTATCACTGCTACTCCACCTGCAAGCTTCGCCAGCCTTTCCTGAAGTTTTTCTCTGTCATATTCACCACTTGCAGCACCTATCTGAGATTTTATCTGCTTTATTCTGCCTGCTATTGAAGATTTGGTGCCTGAACCTCCCACTATCGTGGTATCGTCCCTGTCTATTACAACTTTTTTCACCCTGCCCAGATCCTCTAATTTAGCAGCTTCCAGTTTCATTCCCGCCTCTTCAGATATAACCTGTCCACCAGTCAGTACCGATATATCCTCCAGCATCGCTTTTCTTCTATCGCCAAATCCCGGAGCTTTTATAGCTGCCACCTTCAGCGTCCCTCTTATTTTGTTAACCACAAGCGTGGCAAGCGCTTCCCCTTCCACGTCCTCAGCCACGATCAACAGTGGTTTTCCTCCCCTGGCAACTTCTTCCAGCAACGATACCAGGTCCTTCATATTTGCTATCTTGCCGTCATACATCAGTATATAAGGTTCATCAAGCTCAACCTGCATCTTCTCAGAGTCAGTTACAAAGTATGGACTCAGGTATCCTCTATCAAACTGCATACCCTCCACTACGTCCAGTTCCGTGTCCAAACTTCTGCCTTCTTCCACGGTTATTACTCCATCCTTCCCCACTTTCTCCATCGCATCCGCTATGGTGACTCCTATCTCTGAATCTCCATTTGCAGACACCGTTGCTACCTGAGCTATTTCCGTCCTGTCCTTGATCTGCCGGCTTAACTTTCTTATGCCATCCACTACTACGGTCACCGATTTGTCTATACCTCTTTTCAGCTTCATCGGGTCATGACCTGCAGCAACAAGTTTTATTCCTTCTTTAAATATAGACTCTGCCAGCACGGTTGCGGTCGTCGTTCCGTCTCCTGCCACGTCGCTCGTCTTTGAGGCCACCTCTTTCACCATCTGCGCGCCCATGTTTTCAAACTTGTCCTCCAGTTCCACTTCTTTCGCCACTGACACACCATCTTTGGTTACCACGGGAGCTCCGAAGGTCTTTTCTATTAACACGTTCCTGCCCCTTGGTCCAAGCGTGGCCTTTACCGCGTCGGTTAATTTACTTACTCCCTTAAGCAGTGAGTCTCTTGCTACTGTATCGAATTTTATTTCCTTTGATGCCATTTTATCCTCCTAACTTCTATGTTTATGTTTTACTTTTACCGCTTACTTTTCTATGACTCCCAGAATATCTTCTTCCCTGAGAATAAGATATTCCACTCCCTCAAGTGTGATCTCATTGCCCCCATATTTGCTGAACAATATTCTGTCTTTGGGTTTGACGTGCAGCGGCTGCGTGCTGCCGTTATCCAGTATTCTTCCCTTACCAACTGCAACCACTTCACCCTCCTGAGGCTTTTCTTTAGCCGTATCAGGGATTATTATTCCCCCTTTGGTCATCTCCTCTACATCCAGTCTCTTGACTAGCACCCTGTCACTAAGAGGTCTAATTTTCATTGGTGTTTCCTCCTTTTGTTACACAACAACTTCAATGATTTTTATTTAAACACAACGTAAGTGTAGTGTTAAGCATTCAGCACTTTCAATTTTGAAATGCCGAATAAACACAAACAAGATAATCACACAACTTGCTTTGTCAAGATAAAAATTAAAATTCATTTGACCAACGCTACTTTTTAAGTATAAACACTAAAAAATAAAAAAGACCAAATGACTGAACTGACAGGGGAACTTTACTGAACGGTAAAGTTTTTTCATTGACAAACAAAGTATATTACTTTACTTTAATACATAAAATTAAGTAAACTACTTATTAATATGATCTTGAACATGATCTCACAAAAATATATCTGGGTGATTAACGTTATTCTGATAATCGCTATTGCTTACGTGTCTGCTCGCATAGTGAATGACAGGGTGGCTAAAAATATATATCATCCAACTGCGGTCACGACGGCTCCCGTTGTCAATGATCTTAAAAGTTCTTCGGCCAAAAAGACCAAGAAGCATAACAGGGCTCATTACGATATTATATTGACAAAAAATATATTTGGACCGCGCCAAAGCGTTTCTCAAGGGGAAAGTAGCTTCAAGTCCGGAGACCAAAAACCAAAAAAAACCAATTTGAATTTAGCGCTGCTTGGAACGCATTTACAGAATAATGGAAAAAAATCAGTTGCAATAATCAAAAACTCCGACAATGGCAGTATAGACAGTTACGCTGAGGGCAGCTTTATCTCAATTGTCAGGTCAGAAAAGGTTCAAGTTCTCAACATTGAAAACTGCAGAGTATCCATAAAGAGAGCAACCAGTGAAACCGAAGTGATCTCGTGCGACAGTAAAGATTTTCAAAGTAAAAAAGTTTTCATCAGTAAATCGGATGGCAGTTCTGCACCTAAGAATGAAAAAACTGCAGCCGGGATCAAGAAATTAGAAAACAACAGATGGATGATCGAAAAGAAAATGTTTGACGAGCTACTTGCAGACCCTTCAAAACTACTGACGCAGGCCAGAGCAATTCCCGGAAAAGATGGATTGAGATTTGTAAGCGTGAAACCGGGAAGTGTATTTTTCAAAATAGGTCTTAGAAATGGTGATATAGTACACACGATCAACGAAGTCAGGCTGGACGATATGAAAAACGTATGGAGTTTGTTTGAACAGCTGAGAGATGAGTCGGACTTCATTATTAATTTTACAAGAAAAGGCAGCAGGCATTCCTACTCTTACAATATCAATTAACACGTCCGCGGTTGGCAATGAAAAATGAAAAAACATATTAACAAGACCATTTTATTATTAGTTTTAAGCTTAGCGTTAACTCTCCCGGTCTCCGTATACCCGCAGCAAATATCTCAAAGGTCAGATCAAAGCAGAGGAGCCGATGACAATATAATCAACCTGCCTTCTGAAATGGCAATTCAGGACCTGATAAAGGTCATGAGCGAACTTTCCGGTGAAACCTTTATTCTGGACAAATCCATAAAAGGAAAAAAAATGACAATAATTTCCCCTCAAGGGGGTTTTAAAAGAGAGACCGCCGGTAAGCTGTTTGAAATCATCCTGGACTTAAACGGCTTTGCGATCGTTGATAAAGACGGCCTGAACAAGATCATAAAAAAGAAGAACATTAAGCAAGAAAGCATTCCAACAGAAGTAGGACCAGCCCCTGAGGCTTCTTCCGACAGGTTTATTACAAAAATAATCCAACTGCAGAACATAAACGTAGGCGAGGTTTCAAAAATACTGAAGCAGCTTACCTCAAGAGAGGGAGCCATGTTATCTTATCCTGCCTCTAATAAACTGATAATAATTGATAAGGTTGACAACATAAACAGAATTCTTGACATAATAGACAACCTTGACACAGAGAAAAAGATAGAGTTTATAAAGATACACAATGCCGACGCAGCAGATGTTGCAACAAAGTTGCTGCAAATATTCAGCTCCAGCTCCCGGAGTGGTTCAGGTTCAAAAAAAAGCTCCAGTTCATCAAAACGGTCCAAAGGCAGCAAACAAACCAGCGGGGTTTCAATCTCCGGACAGGCAGACCTGCTCGGATTCAGAGTTATCACTGACGAGAGGGTCAACTCTCTGATATTAATTGCTTATCCGGAAGATCTGGAAAAGATCAAAGAGCTTATAACTCTTCTTGACGTTGAAACGGACGATGTAGAACACGGTATTTACGTTATCAGAATAAAGAACGCTGACGCAGAGCAGATCGTTGGAGTTCTGTCAGGCATAATCCAGTCAGGCGGAGGCAGCAGGGCGGTATCTTCCACACAGACCAGCAGATCAAGAACAAGTAAAAGCAGCCTGGATTCCAGATCGTCAACCTCCGGCAGGCTCAGCACATCAAAAGTAACAAGGGAAGTTGGAAAAGTCAGTCCCAGCAGCCTGTCCGCAATTTCAACTGGAGGAGAAGGGGTCAGAATTACCGCCGACCCAGCTACAAACTCCGTTATCGTAGTGGGGTCACGCAACGACTATAAGGCGATCAAGGCGGTTATAGAACAGCTTGACATAAGAAGAAAACAGGTGTTCGTGGAAGCTGCCATACTGGAAGTTGGTCTGAATGACCTGACTTCATTTGGTCTCAATTTTAATCTTGGAGCCTCAGTAAACGACGATAATCTCATATTTGGAGGACAGCAGCTTCCGGGGGTTTCCAGCTTGCTGGGCGCTTCCATAGACAGCGAACAGGCAATTAACACTCTTGGAACCCTCTCCGGTCTGTTCTTAGGAGTCATTGGGGAAGAGGTGGATATTGATGGGTCAGGCCCAATACCTCCGCTACCTTCGTTTTCAGCCTTGTTTCAGGCACTGTCGTCCGTAACTGATGTGAACGTGCTATCAACTCCAAGTATTCTCACTACGGACAACGAACAGGCTGAAATAACAGTGGCTGACGTCATACCGTTCCCTACAGGAAGCACGGTGGGAACATCAGGAGTTACCGTCAGCACGATTGATCGTCTCCCCGTTGGCATAAGACTTGCAATTACTCCTCAGATAAGTGAAGGGGAGTTCCTGAATCTTAACATTGTAACCGAGGTATCCAACATCACCGAAGCTCCCCAGGGACTGAACACGCAGGTCTTTGGTATTGCAACACAGACCAGAACTGCTGATTCTTCCATTATAGTAAAGGACGGGCAGACCATTGTGATCGGTGGACTGGTATCAGACAGAGAACGCTCTGCCGAGAACAAAACGCCCCTGCTTGGAGATATACCCTTGGTTGGAAACCTGTTCAAACAGAAACAGAAACTGAACCAGAAACTGAACCTGATCATCCTTCTCACGCCTCGCATAGTTGAAACGGACGAGGACGTACAGAACATTCTGGAAGAAGAGCAGAGAAGAAGGATGTTACTTCAGGAAAGAGGGCTGGACATCTTAAAATAAGAACGACGGTTACCTGAAATGAAAACCATTGACCGCATACTGCAGGAAAAAAATCCTGATATAGTTGAAAGTTTCCTGCAGATGAAGTCCAAAAGCTCAGAAAGCGCTGAAGAGGTGCTTATAAAGTCCAATCTGTTGGATGATGAGAATCTGCTGAGCGTTTTATCAGAATATTATGAACTTCCGGTGCTGCATGAGATCAAAAGTGAAGACGTGGACCTTGAACTGGTCAGAAAACTTCCCATAGGTTTTAGCCGAAAGCACAGACTTATACCTATTTCACAAAACAACGGGACAATGAAAGTGGTACTGGCACCGCCTCTGGACCTGTATGCGCTTGATGAGGTCAGGTCCCTTTTCAACTGCCCTATAGAAACTCACTTAACTTTTAAGCACACGCTGTATGAAAGTATAAACCGTGCTTATGAGCAAGGTCAGGAAATATCCAGTGATATCGTAGGAAAAGAAACAATAGACAGCGTGGAACTGAACATACAGGAGCCAAAGGATCTGTTAGAAGCATACGACGAAGCTCCGATAATAAAGTTCGTTAACTCGCTCTTGTTCCAGGCGGTTAAAGAAAAAGCAAGTGATATACACATAGAATGCTTTGAAAAGAACATGACCGTGCGGTTCAGAAAAGATGGAATGCTCCACAACATGGCCTCTGTAGGCAAGAATGTGCAGTCCTCTATAATCTCTCGCGTAAAGATCATGGCAGAGCTTGATATAGCGGAAAAAAGAAAACCTCAGGATGGAAGAATAAGAGTAAAGGTTGGAGGCAGGGACGTTGATATAAGGATATCCACCGTGCCAACGACGTGGGGAGAGAGCGTTGTCATGAGACTTCTTGACAGATCGTCTGTGCTTCTCAGCCTTGAAGATCTGGGACTGGAAGGTGAAAAACTTGCAAAATTTGACTTTCTGATCAGAAGGCCCCACGGGATCATACTGGTAACGGGCCCCACGGGAAGTGGTAAAACCACAAGTTTATACGCCGCGCTGGAGAGAATAAACTCTCCCGACAAAAAAATCATTACAATTGAAGACCCGGTGGAGTACCAGATAAAAGGAATCAATCAGATACAGGTCAACAATAAGGTTGATCTGACGTTCGCCAACGGTCTCCGGTCCGTGCTCAGACAGGACCCTGACGTAATACTTGTAGGAGAAATAAGGGACAGAGAGACGGCTGATATATCCATCCACGCGTCTTTAACCGGACACCTGGTGTTTTCCACTCTTCACACGAACGACTCGGCAAGTGCAATAACAAGGCTGATCGATATGAACATAGAGCCTTTTCTGGTTTCTTCGTCCCTGCTTGCGGTCGTTGCACAGAGGCTGGTAAGGGTGCTCTGTAAACACTGTAAGGTGAAATACGCTCCCACGGACGAAGACCTCAGCAGAATCGGGATAAACCGCTATGACCTGGAAGATGGATCGGTCTTCAGAAGCAAAGGATGCGCTAAATGTACGGATTCGGGATTCAGCGGACGCGTTGCGATCTTTGAAATTCTGATAATAGACGATGATATAAGGAACCTGACCCTGGGCGTAACCGATTCCTCAACGATAAAACGCAAGGCCATGGAAAAAGGCTTAACCACTCTTAAGATGGACGGGGCAAGCAAGGTAATAAGCGGAGTTACCTCAATTGACGAGGTGCTGCGGGTTACTGAAGAAGAGCAGGCCAGTTTTTAAATTCAAGCATCTGTACCTCATGGGCAATGCCAGTTTATAAATATAAAGCGATCAACTCAGATGGGGCTAACAAAGAGGGGGTAATAGATGCAGAATCAGCTAAGGTAGCCTCAGAAAAATTAAAAAAACAGGGACTGTATCTCTCCTCAATTGCCGAAGCGGAAAAAGGTGGAAAAAGAAGCTACATTCCCTTCAGGGGGATCAGCAGCTCGGAACTGGCCGTTACAACGAGACAGTTTTCAGCCCTGATATCCGCAGGACTCCCGCTGGAAGCATCGCTCGTTGCAATATTTGAGCAGACAGAAGATCAGAAAATAAGGGAGGTATTTTCACAGGTCAGAAACAGGGTGAACGAGGGCAGTTCACTTGCAAACGCACTTTCTGAACACGGCAACGTGTTTTCTCAAATTTATATAAACATCGTAAATGCCGGCGAGGTCAGTGGTAATCTGGACATTGTGCTTAACCGACTGGCAGACTTTCTGGAAAAATCAGCCGCTTTGAAATCAAAGATAAGAAGCGCTCTTGTTTACCCCGTGTTTATGTTCATAGTTGGGTCGGGAGTGATGTTCTTCATGATGACTCATGTAATTCCAAAGATCAGCAAGATATTTGAAGCAAGCGAAAAGGCTCTTCCATTATCAACGCTCATTTTAATGACCATCAGCAATTTTCTTATAAATCATTTTACCATTATGCTTATACTGCCTTTCGTAATAGGATTTATTCTGATGAAATTCGTGAGGTCCAAAAGAGGAAAAAGGTTTACTGACAGACTTATTTTAAAACTTCCCGTATTCGGCAAACTGTTTTCCAAAGTTGCAATATCAAGATTTGCAAGAACAACCGGAACGCTCGTGGGGAGCGGGATTCCTCTTCTTAACGCACTGGAAATTGGTGAAGCGGTAATGGCAAACACTGTATTTACAGATTCAATGGCGGAGGTGAGGGACAGCGTTAGAGAAGGTTCCGATCTTGCCTCTCCTCTGCAAAACACCCAGGTGTTCCCTCCGCTTGTCACAAGAATGATCAGCGTAGGGGAGCAAACCGGTGAAATAGAGGATATGTTCAACAAAATAGCTGATATCTACGATCTGCAGATCGAGAACACTCTTTCAGCTTTAACTTCTCTGTTGGAACCTGTAATGATATTGGCAATAGGAGCGATAATGGCATTTATAGTTTTTGCCATACTGCTCCCTATTTTTGATTTAACTTCAGCAATTTAATAATAGGAGGTTTTTTATGATTAAGTCAGTAAGGGGTTTTACTTTCATTGAGATTATGGTGGTTTTGATAATCATCGCCGGTCTTGCGGCAGTCGTCACGCCAAGCATTATGAAACGACTGGACGACGCAAAGGTCAAACTGACAAAAACCAACATGGCAAACTTAGAAAGTGCTCTTAAGTTGTTTAAGCTGGACAATGGTTTTTATCCGGACAGTCAGCAGGGTCTTGACGCACTGGTACAGGCTCCCGGCACTGGCAGAGAGACAAGAAGGTGGAATGGACCTTATTTGGAAAAAGGTCAGGTTCCCCTTGACGCCTGGGCAAATGAGTTCAGTTATCTTGGTCCTGAGCATTCCAATAATTCACAGTATATTCTTAGTTCACCCGGTGAAGATGGAGTGCTGAATACAGAGGATGACATTTTAAGCACCGATATTGAATGAACCAAAGTGCGGGTTTTACGTTAATTGAAATTCTCCTGGTGATGCTTATTTTGGGAGGTTTACTGCTCATAGCCGCACCAAAAATAAGCAACGTCACGGAGACGAACTTAAAAAGTGCATCGCGGAACCTGGGGGGCATGATTAAGTATCTGTACAGCGATTCCATATTTAAAAAAACCATATATAAACTGAGATTTGACATAGACAATAATCAATACTGGGTTGAGTCCGTCCAGAACAAAAAGTTTGCCGTCTCCGACGACCCTATTCTGAAAAGAAGGAAACTTCCCGATGGTGTTTTCTTTGAAGATATATTCACGGAAAGATCACAGGAAAAGATCAAGGAAGGGAATGAAGTCTTTATTCTCTTTTTGCCCAGCGGATTTGTCGATTACGCCGTTATACACATAGGCAGCGATGACAATAAAAGTTACACGATAGAAACCAAGCCCTATACCGGTGGAACAAAAATATATGACCAGTACTACGACCTTAGAAACAAAAGCGACCTGCTCCAGATCAACAAATTACGGGAAGGTAGAGAATAAAGGCTTTACGCTTCTTGAAGTTGTAATAGCCATCATGCTGATCGGTACGGCAATGGTTATGCTGCTTGGGGCCATCAGCAGCAATATAAACCTTGCCGCCAAATCCAAAAATGACCAGATCGCGGCTCTCCTGGCAGAAAAAATGATGGCTGAAATTGAACTTGAGCAGACGCTTTATAAAAGGGAAGAAAGCGGCACCTTTCCAGATCATAAGGAATTTAAATGGTTTTTATCGGTGTCTCCGTACAATATACCTTTCTTAAATATAAGGGTCATGATAGTAAGGCTTTTAATAACGTGGGACAATGACAATGGAGAATTTGAAATATTTACCGCAGTGCCGATCTGAAAAAGGGTTTACTCTGCTTGAAGTATTGGTGGCGATATTCATTACCGCTATCATAACGACGATCCTGTACGCTTCGCTTTTCCAGATCATACACACGAAGGAAAAAGTTGAAACCGAACTGGAACTTCTTCATGAAGCCCGGATGATCTTCTCAAGGCTGAGTAAGGACCTGAGAAACACGTACCCAAGAGGCAGAGTGTCAGGCATAGCAACCAGCTACCCTGGTTTTTATTTCAAAGGGGAAAAAGATATTGTAAATGAGAAAAACAGCAGGCTGTCCCTGGCTTCATTCACGCGAAGCACAGAGGATCTAAATGAAAACTCCCGGTTCAGTCGCCAATCAGACCAGTCGCAAGTCCTGTATTTTTTAGAAAAATTAGACAACGAAAACCAGCTGTTCGCTCTGGTAAGACGTGAAAATCCCTGGTTTGGTAACGAACAAGGCGGTACCCAGTATGCCATATCCGAAAGGGTTTCACGTTTCAGTGTTAACTACATCAAAGGCAAGAAATTAAAAAACACATCTCCAGCACTTGAGGTGAAAAATCTTATGGAGTGGAACTCAGGCGTCTCTGGTTCTGACTATCCAAAAGCCGTTGAAGTAGAGCTTGTACTAAGGAACAACCTTGGAAAAGATCAGCTGTTCAGTACCACTATATTTCTGCCCATTACAAAATAGGTCAATTATGAACATGCCGGTCAACAAAAGAGAGGAAAAAGGAATAGTGCTTGTAATGGTGCTGGTCGTCATTGCAATAATAACGGTCCTGGTGGCCGAGTTCACCTTCAGCACGCACGTTGACATTGCAATTTCCAAAAACACTTTGAACGATATAAAGGCACGGTACATAGCCAAATCCGGAGTGAGTCTGGTGTCAAGCATAATCAAGACCAAAAACCTCGAACAACTTGATAAAGTGTCAAAGTTCATACCGTTCATGGTAGTGGGTAAAAATAAAAAAGGTGCGTGGACGATGTCAGTTTCATCTTTCCCCTTAGGTGATGGAACAGTGTCCATAAAGGTGGAAGACGAAAGATCAAAGATCAATTTGAATTCGCTGGTCAATCCAAAAAGCAACAAAGTGGACTTTCAGGTACTTACGGCTCTTAAGAAACTCTTTACTCTTTTAGGGGTTGAGCAGAAAAAATCCGACCTGTTTACAGCCAGTTTAGTTAACTGGCAGGACAGCAGACTGAAAGGATCTCCCAACGATCAGGATTCTTATGGAGCTGATGAAGGTTTTTATAACAAACTTGATACTCCATACAGTATTAAGGACGGTCAGATAGACAGCGTGGAGGAGATCCGGATGATAGAAGGAATGGATAAGGCGTTCTACGATAAGATCAAAGACTACGTAACAGTTTATACTCCGGATAAATTAGTCAATTTCAGCACCGCGTCCAGACCGGTCATGACGGCGATAATAACGGCCTCGCGGGTATCTTCTATTAAGAGGCAATCCGACCCCCCTGACATCAGTGATTCTGCAGTTGAAACCATCGTCAGCGAGATACTGGAAAAAAGGGAAGATGATAACACAATTTCAAGATCAGAAGTCAGAAGCATCGCAGATAATACCGGCATGGTACCTGGGATTTCCGCCGGACTGAATGGTCTGGTACTGAAGAACGGAACAAGTGATATATTCTTGATCAGATCAACAGGCGTTGTCGGAAGCGGGGATGTTACAATAAAAAATATTGAAGCGGTCGTCAGAAAACCAAAAAAGAACAACGCAAAGCAGGTTATATCATGGAAAGAGAAGTAACCACTTTTTACGGAACATTTATTTCATAGGTATTTCTCTTATGAACTCATCCCAGTGATCTTTTGTGATCAAACCGATCTGTTTTCTTGGTCCCTTGTATCCACCTTCTCCCGGAAACATTTTGTTGTAAACCTCGTCCCTTACCTCAAGCCATTTATCTATTGCCGCGTAGTTTTTGAATTTCACGACAGTTTTATATGTCCAGAGTGGCTTTATAGTGTGAATTCTCTGAGAATACATTCTGTACTGATCAACGATCAGTCCCATATCTTTCATCTTCTGCCAGAAAGGGAAAAGCCTTGATCTGTATATGCGGAGAAATTCATCCTTGTCCTTTTCATCTACAAGGTAAAAACTTTCCTCAATTACCGTTTTATACTTGCTCTTCTGTCCATATGCCACTTCGCTTGCCATAAGAGAAAAGCACACCGCTAACAGAAGAGTTAATATTACAGGTTTTTTCATGACACACCCCCGAATTGAAATTTAAACTATTTATAACAACGATAAGTAAATAAAGCAATCATTTTGCTTTCCATTTTCAGAGCAACAATACATTTGCTTTTAAAATAATTCATCTGTAAAATCTCAACATTTCATCCATATTTATAATTCTCAGAGTTTAGTGAATTATCCATAAATCACAATGAACGAGACGCTGTTTGAAACACTTTTGGGAGCTGCCGCCGGCGATGGAGTAGGGAGTTTAATATGGTCTGCTGGTCCTGTGGTCAAGCTTGTGCTGCTGATCCTCGTTCTGATGTCCGTTGTTTCATGGTCAATTATCTTTTCAAAGTGGCTTATGTTAAGAGCGGCAACACAGAAATCAGAAAAATTTCTCAACCTGTACAGAACCAGCAGCAATTTCGGGAGGCTTTATTCAACAACAAAACAGTTTGATGGTCCTACGGCGGAACTTTTTAAATCTGGTTTCTCAGAAATAATAAAATTCAGAAAAGCCAGAAGAAGCGAAACCAGCAAAAACCAGGGCGGAGACAACCAGGAACACAACGATATGCTGCCGGAGATGGGCGTGATAGACTTGGTGGAAAGAGAACTTAAAAGGTCAATGTCTGCTGAGATTGCCAAGCTGGAAGGATCTCTGATATTTCTTGCGACTACGGGGACCACCGCGCCGTTTATAGGACTTTTCGGAACCGTCTGGGGAATAATGACGTCTTTTATCAGCCTCGCTGGAGGAGAAGGGGTTCCTTCACTACAACTTGTAGCACCGGGAATAGCCGAGGCACTGATCGCAACAGCCATAGGACTTGCTGCGGCAATTCCTGCTTCGGTCGCCTATAACTACTTTACAAGCAAGGTCAGAAAAATCGATATTGAGATGGAAAGCTTTGCCTCTGAATTTCTAAACGTTATAGAAAGATATATGAGTTAACCCTAAGTTGAATAATGGGAATCAGAAACCCAAACAACGGAAATCATACGGTTTTGTCTGAGATCAACGTCACGCCATTTGTGGACGTAATGCTCGTACTGCTTGTTATATTTATGGTCACTGCGCCAATTTTGTATCAAGGTATAGACGTTAATCTTCCTGAAACTTCCTCAAAACAGATACCCTCCTCACAAACCGATAAAAATGTCATTGTCACAATAAACAGACGTGGGGAGATCTTTATAGAAAAGAAAAAATATGACCTTTCAGAGGTAAAACTAAAAATCAGAGGCGAAATATCAAATGGACTGAAACAATCAAACAACAGTCAGATATTTATAAGAGCGGATAGCTCGGTGCCGTACGGTAAAGTAATTGGAGTAATGAACGAAATTAAAAAATCGGGAGTTAAGAACTTAGCTTTAATTACCGAACCGGAACCCGGAAAATAAATTCACAATGCATGGATACAATAAAAAAGAAAGAGGTTCTTTTCCAGGAGTCTTTTTATCCGTGTTGCTTCATATAATCATTGTAGTTCTCGTAGTGCTGTGGGGAGCAGGTAAAACAAACATCCCCATTTTAAATCAACCTATAAATATATCACTGTCAAAACTACCCCAAGAAGAACCAGCTGCAGAGAAAAAACAACTTAAAGAGGATTTAAAAAAAGCCGAAATAGAGATAGAGAAAAAAAGAAAGGCTGAAGAAAGAAGAAAGGCAGAGGAGCGAAGGAAAGCTGAAAAAGAGCAGATCATCAAAGATTTAAGAAGTAAAAAATCTGACATGGAAGCTGCCGACGAGAAGGCGATAGGCGACAGACGTAGAAAATTAATCCTCTATAG
>CAZUNK010000184.1:0-15132 GCA_964622285.1 uncultured Spirochaetia bacterium | reverse complement strand
AAGACTGCCCGAGGATATATTTAATGGATTAACAGGGATTCGGACACTTCATTTATTTGGCAATGATCTGACTGCTCTGCCTGCGGATTTGTTTGACGGATTAACGGAACTTAGAGAACTTCGTTTAAACGACAACAGATTAACAAGGCTGCCTGAAGATATATTTGATGGATTAGAAAAGTTGATAACTCTGAGTTTAATGAGTAATCGTTTAACTTCCCTCCCGGAAGATCTGTTTGAAAGTCAATCTTACTTTACTCATTTAACACTAAATTCTAATAGATTAAGGACTTTACCTACGGGCCTGTTTGATGGACTGTCATCTATCGGGCAACTGTCTCTTCAGGACAACAATATCAACATTAGAAATCTGCCAGAGGAACTATTTAATGATGTGATTCAGGTAGTCTTTTAAAACAGTCCAGTAGCCGCTGCTGATCCAACGGCAATCTGTGATTTGGTTGGTACTCATAATTGTAGTTATACTTATGAATAAGATACTCTTTAGTGATATGTTAATCCGGTTAGCAAAACAGAGTGGACATAAATAATTACAGATGAGCAAATATTTAATTAAACTCACACGGGGGTAAAACATTATGGCAGGACATTCCAAATGGGCAAATATTAAACACAGGAAAGCTGCTGTGGACGCTAAGAGAGGGAAGATGTTCACAAAGCTTATCAGAGAACTCACGGTAGCGGCTAAAGAAGGCGGCGGCGATTCTGAGTCCAATCCCCGTCTTAGAACCGCGATCAACGCCGCAAAGGGAAGTAACATGCCCAATGACACGATTGAAAGGGCTATAAAGAGAGGTACGGGGGAGCTTGATGGAGTTGAATATCAGGAAGTGTACTATGAGGGTTATGGTCCCGGGGGAAGCGCTGTTTACGTTAAAGCCCTGACTGATAATAAGAACAGAACGGTGGCAGAGATCAGAAAACTGTTTTCCAAGGGCGGTGGAAACCTTGGAGAGTCTGGCTGCGTGTCGTGGATTTTTGAAATGAAAGGTAGAATTCTGATCAAAGGAGGTTCTGTGTCTGAAGATGATCTGTTTGAGGCGGCAATTAATTCAGGTGCCGAAGATCTGATTAGCGAAGACAGTGATTTTGTTGTCGTTACAAAGCCTGAGGATTTTGAAAAAGTTAAATCTGCCCTGAAAGATGCCGGATTTGAACATGAAAGCGCTGAAGTAACGATGATACCGAAAACCAATATCAAAATTGAAGGCAAGCAGGCTGAGCATATGATCAGACTTATGGAATCGCTGGAAGACAGTGATGATGTTCAAGGCGTATATTCCAATTTTGATATATCCGAAGATCTGCTTGAGGCACTGGGATAAAGTCGCGTGAGAATTATAGGGGTAGACCCGGGTTCTATATCATGCGGTTATGGAGTTCTTGAGATCAGTGAAAATCGTCTCCAGCACATCGCAAGCGGTGCAATAACGCCTCCTCGCAGTTTTGATTTTTCTAAAAAATTACAGTTCATCTACTTAACTCTGAAGGAGCTGATAAAGGAGCATTCCCCTCAGGAAATGTCCCTGGAAGATATCTTTTTTGCTAAAAACGTAAGAAGTGCGATCAAACTTGGACAGTCCAGGGGGATAGCCATGCTTGCCGCTGAAGAGGCGGGATTGAGGATTTACGAGTATTCCCCAACGAAGGTAAAGCTTGCCATAACGGGAAGCGGCAGGGCAAAGAAATTTGAAGTTATGAAAATGGTCTCCTATGCACTTGGCATTGATAATTATGAAAAAGATGATATTTCAGATGCTCTTGCAATAGCTCTCTGCCATATTAACTTTTCCAATTATGAAGAGCTGGCCGGTCTGGATATAAAACCCCGATCAAGACGAAAGCGTTCAAGGTTTACTTTAGATGATATCACTACTAAGAGGCAAAATAGCGGAAAAATCTGACAGAAGTCTGATCATAGATGTTGGAGGTGTGGGATACGGCGTTACGGTTCCTCTGTCAACCTTCTCTAATCTGTCAGACGCGGGTGCTGAAGTGGAGTTAAAGGTCCATACGCACGTTACAGAAAAATCCTTTGAACTTTTTGGGTTTCTTACAGATGGTGAAAAAAAGCTGTTTCAGTGCCTGATAGGCGTCTCAGGCGTGGGTCCGAAACTGGCAATTACCATCTTGTCCAATATAAAACCGCAGGAGTTGATCAGTTCAATTATGGCCGGTAATCTGGCGGCAAGAAAAGTCCCTGGAATTGGACCTAAGATGGCCACAAAGATCACAGCTGAACTGAAGGACAAACTTGCCAGACTTGCCACCTTGGAGCATGGAGAACAGGAATCTTCTGTAAGCAGCTTTATGGATGATGTCAGATCAATGCTGGAGAAACTTGGATTTACCAAAAACGAGATTGACCAAAACTCGGCTCAATTAAGTGAAATAATGAACAGTTCTTTAAGCACTGAGGAAAAAATGAAAGAAGCTTTAAAAACAATGAAAAATGGATAAGACCAAAGAGAGTTAAGCAGAGGATGTAATGGAACAAAGCGAAAGAATAGTAAATCCTGTAAATCAGAGCGAAGACGTTTTTGACAGCACTTTAAGACCGAAAAGCCTAAGTGAATACATAGGGCAGTCAAAGGTTAAGGAAAACATAGGGATATTCATAGAAGCTGCAAAAAGGCGAGGAGAAGCTCTGGACCACGTTCTTCTTTGCGGTCCTCCGGGCCTTGGAAAAACTACCCTGGCTCACATCGTGTCAAACGAACTGGGAGTACAGTTCCATTCAACTTCAGGCCCGGTGGTTGAACGGACCGGGGACATTGCGGCCATACTGACTAATTTAGGTGAAAACGACGTTCTGTTCATAGATGAGATACACAGGCTCAACAGGGTTATTGAGGAGTACCTTTACTCGGCAATGGAGGACTTTCATATTGATCTGATGATAGGAGAAGGTCCAACTGCCAAGTCAATGAAGATCAATCTTAACAGGTTCACGCTCGTTGGGGCCACAACCAGAACGGGGCTGCTTACATCACCCCTTCGGTCAAGGTTCGGAGTGGATCTGAGACTGGATTATTACTCTGCTGCTGAACTGAGACAGATCATAATGAGATCCGCGGGACTTTTAAACGTTAAGATCGGCCATGAAGGTGCTGATGAACTCAGTTCAAGGGCGAGAGGAACGCCGAGAATTGCAAACAGGCTGTTAAAGCGGGTACGGGATTACGCTGAGGTGAAGGCGGATGGGGTCGTAAGTGAAAAAGTTGCTAAAGACGCCCTGGAACTTTTTGAAGTGGATGCAAAGGGGCTTGATGGTCTGGACAGAATGATCCTGGAGGCAATAATAACAAAATTCAACGGAGGTCCGGTGGGAATAGATACCATCGCGGCTGCGGTAAGTGAAGATAAAGACACGATTGAAGATGTTTATGAACCTTTTCTTATAAGGGAGGGTCTGCTTGAAAAAACTCCAAGGGGGCGCAAGGTAACGCATCTTGCCTTTAAACATCTCAACATTAAATCCCCGGAAGATCAGAAAAACCTTTTCAGTTAGCAGAGGTTATAAGCCTTTGTAAAACACACCCTGATTATTAGAGTTATTTAATTTCCAGCCTTTTCCTTCAGTTCAATAAGTTTTGCAAGGGCTTCCATGGGAGTCAGGTTCATCGGATCAATTTCTTTGAGATATTCCAGTATCTCGCTTTCTGTACTTTCATCTATTTCATTATCAGCAGGATCAGGTTTATCAAAAAGGAACATCTGTTCCCCAGTCATCAGCTCTCTGAGCTTTGCCTGGACTTTTTCCAGGTTTGAAAGCATGTTCCTGGAAGACGTTATGACTTTTTGAGGAATTCCTGCAAGTCTTGCAACCTGTATTCCATAACTGTGACTCGAGTATCCAGGGGCAAGTTTTCTTAAAAATATGATCTTATCCTTATATTCTTTAACAAGAACATTATAGTTTTTTACTCTTGGGTTGGAATGGGTCAGCTGAGCAAGTTCGTGATAATGTGTGGCAAAAAGAGTTTTTACTCCCATATCGTGAAGGTATTCAGCAACTGCCCACGCGATGCTCATTCCATCAAAAGTGCTCGTTCCCCTGCCAATTTCATCCAGTATTACAAAACTTCTTTCCGTGGCGTTTCGAAGTATATAGGCAGTTTCTACCATCTCAACCATGAAAGTGGAAAGCCCCTTTGCCAGATTGTCAGATGCGCCGACTCTCGTGAATATCTTGTCAACAACGCCAATTTCTGCCTTTGACGCGGGGACAAAGCTTCCGATCTGGGCCATAAGGACTATAATAGCTGCCTGGCGGATAAGGGTGGATTTTCCCGCCATGTTCGGACCAGTGACCAGAAGGACCTGATTTTCCCTGTCAAGAAAGATATCGTTTGCAACGAAACCATCTTCCAGATCAAGGTTTTCTACAACGGGATGCCTGCTGTCCCTGAGATCAATTTTCTCGCCGTTGTTGATCCTGGGTTTTGTGTATCCGTTTTTGTCCGCGATATCCGCAAGAGAGCAAAGCACGTCAAACTGCGCGATCAGAAAAGCAGTCTTTCTGATTCTTGCTGACTTATCTGATATGGATAAACGGAGCTTTTCAAAAAGAGCTGCTTCAATTTCCAGTATTTTTTCTCTGGCGTTAAGTATTTTTTCCTCAAAGTCCTTCAGTTCAGGTGTAATGAACCTTTCTGCGTTACTGATTGTCTGCTTTCTTATGTAACTCTGCGGAACAAGAGCAATATTAGATTTGGTAACTTCAATGTAATACCCGAAAACTTTGTTGTACCCGACCTTGAGGGAATTAATTCCTGTGGATTTTCTTTCCTTCAGCTCCAGGTCGGCAATCCATCTCTTGGCTTCGTTCTGCATTGATCTGAGCTGGTCCAGTTCTTTATCAAAACCTTCTTTGAATATCCCCCCTTCTCTGGATGTGTGAGGGGGCTGCTCTACAAGGGCACTTAAAAGCAGCTTTTTAATGTCAGCCAGGTCATCAAGTTCGTTATAAATAGCCTTCAGCAGCTTTGAATTAAAATCGCTCATAACGTATTTAATTTCGGCAATTGAAAAGGTTGAGTCCCTGAGCCCCGCCAGATCCTTTGGTTTTGCTCCCGCGGTGGATATTCGGCCGATCAGTCTTTCAATGTCGTTTATTTTTTTAAGTTCTCTGATAGTTCTGTCTCTAAGCTGCGGGGCTTTGATCAGCTCATCCACGGAATCAAGCCGTTTGATCATCTCGTCTGTGTTTTTAAGTGGGTAGTTCAGCCATTGCTTTATCAATCTTCCGCCCATAGCGGATGATGTTCTGTCTATAGTTGAAAGCAGACAGTACCCCTGTGCGTCATCGTTCAGAGGTCTTAATATTTCAAGATTTTTTCTGGTTGAATCGTCAATTTCCAAATAGTCGCTTGGCCTGTAAAAACGAGGCTCCTGCAGATTTGGCATAAAATCCATCTGAGTTTCAGATAAGTAACTCAGAAGCACTCCGCATGAGATCACGTCACCGTGATGGTCGTCAATTCCAAATGATTCCAGCCTTGCAACGTTCAGGTGTTCCAGCAGAATATCCTTGGAATTTTTGTAGTCCCATCTCCATTCATCTATTTCCGTTACAAGTGGATTGAAAGATCTTTTTATTAAGGACAGTTTTTCCCTTTGCCTCTGGTCTATTAATATTTCCTTTGGTTCAAGCCGTATTAATTCATCCAGTACGTCACTCTGATTATTAAGGGAAGACACCCTGAGTTCACCTGTTGATACATCGCAGTAAGAAATAGCGGACCCCTTATCACTTAAATAAATGGACGCTATGTAGTTATTGGACTTGGACTCTAAATTTTCTGAATCAAGGATCGTTCCGGGAGTTAAGATTTTCACCACTTTTCTTTCTACGACCCCTTGTGCCTCCTTTGGGTTCTCAACCTGCTCGCATATTGCTACTTTGTAACCATTTTTCAGCAGTTTGTTGCAGTACTGTTCAGCGCTGTGATGGGGTACGCCGCATAAAGGGGTTGAATTTTTAATTGATTTGTTCCTTGACGTTAAGGTAAGTCCAAGCACTTTTGAAGCGGTTTTCGCATCCTCAAAAAACATTTCATAAAAATCCCCCAGGCGAAAAAACAGTATAGAATCCGGGTGACCTTTTTTGATTTTATGGTACTGCTCCATCATTGGAGTTTGCGATTCCATAAAACAAATTATATCTAAACCAGCCTGTCTGTAAAAATACCGATTTTATAATCAGTGATATCTGTTGCTATGAAAAACAGGTTTAAAAAGTTGATATTCAAACGTGCAGCCCTTTTGTAGTAAAAAGTTTAAATTACTGTAAATTTGTTTTGTATGAAGTTTGTTTTAATACCTGTAAAAGATCTGAAATTTGCCAACGAGAGACTTTCCTCAGTTCTGTCTCAGGAGAGTAGAACCTCTCTTGCTTATGCTATGCTGAAAGACGTCTATAACTCTGTGGCCAAGTCTGCGCTTGCCGATAAGGTTGCAGTGGTAACGATGGACAAAAAAGCCATTTCAATGGCGGAGGAACATGATTTTTTAATCATTAAAGAGAGCAAACAGGAGAGCGAAAGCAGCTCAGTTGATTACGCCGTTGAAGTCTGTGATCAGATGGGCGCTGATTCAGTTCTGGTCATTCCGGCGGACGCTCCGCTTATGACTGCTGAGGACATTGATTTTATACTGGAAAAAGTAGAAGATCGTCCTCACGTGATATTAGTGCCTTCCGGAGATAAACTTGGCACAAATGCAATTTTGAGAAAGCCGCCGAACGTGCTTAAGTCCATGTTTGGTCACGACAGTTTCAGAAAGCACAGGGAGCAGGCCGAAGAAAAAGAAGTTCCTTACGAGGTTTATGAGATGAAGAATTTTGCACTTGATATTGACAGACCTGAGGACATGGAGATACTGAAGAAACTGGGCAGGCACACTCTCGCCTATGAAGAACTGGTCCAGCAGGGTTTTATAGAAGACAGTATTAAAACGGTGGGCTGAGATATTTGGCTAAGCCTGTTGCAGCTTGGAAAAACTCTGCTTTATACAGCAGTTCGGAAGTTGAGGGAACTTAACTTTCAGCTATAAGTTGCTTTGTGTTATAACAATAGACTCAGTGAGTTTATCGTTGCTTGTCCCTTCTTGAAAGATAAAATTTCAGGTGCTATAATCTCAAACTTACTGGCGGCGTAGCTCAGGGGTAGAGCAGTGCTCTCATAAGGCATTTGTCGGTGGTTCAAATCCACCCGTCGCCATTTGTTCATCTCTTAAAAACGCTCTCTTGTGACATGTCAGAGCGGCCTTATATAAAGAATTAGAACTAATAATTATTATTGTTCATAATCTATAGGTATGAAAATCGTCGGTCTGACAGGGGGCATAGGATCAGGTAAATCCACGGTTGCAAAGATTTTCAGCAGACTTGGGGCAAAGGTTATAGACGCAGACGAAATAGCAAGAGAGATAGTTAATCCGGGAAAGCCCGCCTGGCAAAGGTTGGTATCGGAGTTTGGAAACGAAATATTAAACGACGATAAAACTCTCAACAGAAGTTTACTGGCAAAGGTTGTATTTGAAGACCAGACCAAAAGAGCAGGCCTAGACGGCATAATGCATCCTGAAATACAAAAGGAGATTATAAGCAGAATTCATAAGTACAGGTCTGATGATAAAAACGGAGCAGGGGTAGTGATGATCGAGGCTGCTCTTTTAGCTGAGAAAAAAGGACTGCTGAAACTGATTGATAGACTGATTTTGGTGTCAGTGGATGAAAGGTCACGTATAAGCAGAATTAAAAAAAGAGATGGCCTAAGCAGCGAAGAAATACTTTTAAGAATAAGGTCTCAGATGAGTGATGAAGAAAAAGCAAAACTGGCTGATCTTATTATAGATAACACGGGAAGCATTGAAAGAACTGAGCTGCAGGTCAGAAAAATATGGAAAACTCTGCAAACTTCAGTTGATACAGTTAAATAAAATCAGCAGGCTTTATAATGTTTTTATATTGTGATATATTTTACCGCTTAATTTTAGAGTGAACGGTCATCGGAGACATCGGTAATGAAGGAAAAAATAGATTTATTAGAACAAAAGGAAAAAGAAGCTGAAGCAGGTGGCGGGAAAGAGAGAGTAGAAAAACAGCATGGGCTGGGAAAGCTAACGGCCCGCGAGAGAATAGACCTTCTTCTGGACAAAAACAGCTTTGTTGAACTTGACAAGCTGGTTGTGCACAGATGCCAGGATTTTGGAATGGGGGAGAAAAAATTCCTGGGAGACGGAGTTGTCACAGGATACGGTACGGTTGAAGGCAGGCAGGTCTTTGTCTATTCACAGGATTTTACGGTTTTTGGTGGTTCACTGGGCCTTGCACACGGTAAAAAGATCTGCAAGATAATGGACAAGGCAATAGAGGTGGGAGCTCCTATCATAGGGCTTAATGATTCCGGAGGAGCCAGAATTCAGGAAGGGGTGGAAGGACTGGGAGCATACGCGGATATCTTTCTGAGAAATGTTCTTGCCTCCGGTTTAGTACCGCAGATTGCGGCGATAATGGGACCTTGCGCTGGTGGGGCGGTTTATTCCCCCGCGATAAACGATTTTACCATAATGACAAAAAAAACCAGTTACATGTTCATTACAGGTCCTGACGTTATAAAAGCAGTTACCCATGAAGAGGTTTCTTCTGAGGACCTGGGTGGTGCCATAGTTCATAACTCCAGTAGTGGAGTTGCGCATTTTGCCGCGGAAAATGATGAGGACACTATATCAATAATTAAAGAGTTGCTGAGTTTTCTCCCATCCAATAATGTGGAAGATCCCCCCAGGGTGAGCTGCGACGATCCGGTGGATAGAAAAGAAGAGAGTTTACGCGACCTTATTCCTGTTAATCCGAACAAGCCTTATGACGTTAAGCAGGTAATAAATAAAATCGTTGATGATGGGTACTTTTTTGAAGTTCAGGAGAACTTTGCCAAAAATATAGTTACAGGGTTTGCAAGAGTAAACGGCAGATCCATAGGCATTGTTGGAAATCAGCCGATGGTACTGGCAGGCTGCCTGGACATAGATGCGTCAGAGAAAGCTGCAAGGTTCGTCAGGTTCTGTGATTGTTTTAATATACCAATAGTCTCGTTTGTTGATGTGCCCGGATTTTTACCTGGTACAAATCAGGAATGGAACGGCATTATAAGGCACGGAGCAAAACTGCTTTACGCGTACTGTGAAGCAACGGTCCCGAGAATAACCATTATAACCAGAAAGGCTTATGGAGGGGCTTATGATGTTATGTCCTCAAAACATATACGAGGTGACATAAACCTGGCCTATCCTACTGCGGAAATTGCCGTTATGGGTCCTGATGGGGCTGTAAATATAGTCTTCAAGGGGCAGATTGCATCTTCGGACGATCCGGACTCTGAAAGGTTAGCGCTCATAGAGGAATATAAAAAGAACTTTGCCAATCCCTACAGGGCTGCTGAGCTGGGCTATATTGATGAGGTCATAAAGCCTGAGGATACACGGCACAGAATTGCGATGGCACTTGACATGCTTGATGGAAAAAGGCAGGTCAATCCTCCTAAAAAACACGGTAATATACCACTTTAATAAAGAGAGCTTGGATGTTTGACAAAATACTTATTGCAAACAGAGGCGAAATAGCCGTCAGAATAATCAGGGCGTGCAGGGAACTGGGCGCCAAAACGGTTGCCGTGTATTCCGATGCCGACAGGGGCTCTGCACACGTTGCACTTGCAGATGAAGCTTATAACGTTGGACCTCCAAAGCCGACCGAGAGTTACTTAGTAAAAGAAAATATCATAGAGGTTGCAAAAAAATCAGGAGCCCAGGCAATTCATCCTGGATTTGGGTTTCTGTCCGAAAATGATTCCTTTGCGGAACTGTGTGAAAAAGAGGGCATTACTTTCATAGGTCCAACTGCCGAATCCATCAAACTCATGGGGGACAAGATAACGGCAAGAAAAATCGCACACGATGCAGGCGTTCCGCTTGTGCCGGGTTCGGATGGTGCAGTGAGCGACGTGGAAGCCTCAAGAGTTGCAGAAAAAATAGGCTACCCGGTGATGATCAAAGCTTCTGCCGGAGGCGGCGGTAAGGGAATGAGGCTTGTGAGAGATAAGAAAGAGTTTGAAAGTTCCCTGAGAATGGCAAGAAGTGAGGCGTTTTCGGCATTCGGGGACGATTCTGTATTTGTGGAACGGTTCATTGAACTTCCCAGACACATTGAAATACAGATCCTTGCAGATTCGCATGGAAAGATCCTTCATTTGTTTGAAAGAGAATGCTCCATTCAAAGACGTCATCAGAAAGTAATAGAAGAAGCTCCATCAGGGTTTATTTCGGCCAGAACAAGAAAAAAAATGGGCGAGACAGCTATAAGTATTGCCAAAGCGGTTAACTACAGAGGTGCTGGCACGGTGGAGTTCATAGTGGATCAGAAACAAAATTTCTACTTTCTTGAGATGAACACAAGAATTCAGGTTGAACACCCCGTCACCGAAATGATAACAGGAATTGATATTGTAAAATGGATGATCAAAGTTGCCGATGGAGAACCTCTGCCGTTTAAACAGTCAGATATCAAGATCAACGGACATGCAGTGGAATGCAGGGTTTATGCTGAAGATCCAGAGACTAATTTTTTACCCTCTCCAGGACTTCTTCAATACGTTAAAACACCTGCGGGTCCCGGCGTCAGAGATGATTCATCAATTTACACGGGCTACGAGGTAACATCATATTACGACCCCATGCTTTCCAAGCTGGTTACCTGGGGTGAAACGCGGGAGAACGCAATCAACAGGATGGCATCTGCTCTTAAAGAATATGTTGTTCTGGGGGTAAAGACCAACCTGGGCTTTTTGATTGGAGTAATGAAAGAAGAAGAGTTCAGAAAAGCCCGCATAGACACAAACTACATTGAACGTCATCCGGAATTATTGAAACCGAGCGTTGATAACATAGAACCCGTTCTGATAGCCGCGGGAATTGCAATGGAAGAGGCAGACTCTGTGAACGGAAAGAGTGAAAAATCTCAATTAACTTCAGGCTGGAAGATGCTCTCAAGACGAATGGGCATTTCAGGAAACTCCATACTATGAGCTACAGTTTTAAACTGAACAACAAGATTTACAAGACCAATATTGAACAGGGCGAGAACGGGGTCGTGGTGGACATTGAAGGGGATAAACACCAGGTTGAGTATGTTCGTCTTGATGCAAATCTTTTTTCTATAACTCTTAATAACCAGTCTTTAACCATTGCCGTTTTCAGATCAGGTAAAAAACTGCAGGTATTTCACGAAGGCAATCTGTACGAACTTGAATCAATTTCAGGGAGGAACCTGTCTCAATCCGGTATAGCGAGAGGTGGACTGGAAATAGTTTCTCCAATGCCAAGCCGTGTTGTAAAGATCCTGAAAGAGGAAGGAGAAGACGTTGCTCAGAATGAAGGGGTTATAATAGTTGAAGCCATGAAAATGGAAACTGAACTTAAATCACTTCAGGCTGGAAAGATCAAGTCGATCAAGGTTAAAGAAGGTGATACCGTTGAGGCAAATGCTGTTGTTGCTGTACTCTCTGCGGAGTGAACGGAAAGCCAGATCCGGGAGGATATCTTCCTTAGATACCAAGTAACGCCAAGAGTCAACCTACTGCGGAACTACAACTATTATTTTGGAGCGGCGTAGGCCGATTTTAGCTTTTCTTTGCTTTTTATCATCTTTGAGTACTTATAGGCCTTTTTTCTGTCGTTAAAGGTGCCAACTCTCACTCTGTACCAGGTAGCTTTATCGATCTGCGATTTTGTTATAAACGCCGGGTAGCCTTTGTTCTTCAGCTGTTTTACATATCTGTGGGCATTGTCAATCTTTTTGAAAGAGGCAATCTGAACTGTGTACTTCCCGTCCGGGTCCGTTTCAGGAAAATCTGGAACGCCTGCGGTTTTAGGTTGCTTTGTTCCGGAAGCATCCCCATTAACCATATCCGTAACCCTTTTGGCAACGACTTCTGATTTTCCTTCCTTGGAAGCTGATTCAAGCTTAGCTGCCTGGTCTTTAACGTTCAGTTTTTCAGACACGAGCGGTTTTTTGGAAGTGAGCACCTTTCCAGCCATTACGCCCAGTATAAAAATTAACAAAAAAAGTAATACCTGATACATATTGAGACTGTTGTCTTTGTTCACTTTACATCCTCCTGGGAGCTTTTATTCCTAATATTGTAAGTCCGTTCTTCATAACCACCTGTACACAAATTATAAGGTATAACCTGGCAGAAGTTAAATTTTCATTATCAGTTAATATCTTATTTTTTTTGTAGTAGGAATGAAGATCGGAAGCCAGGTCTAAAAGATAAAAGACTATTTTATGTGGAGAGCGCGATTTTGCACTTTCTATAACAACCTCCTGAAAGTTCAGCAGTTTCTTCACCAAATCCATTTCCTCGTTTAAGGTAAGCAGTTCCAGATGGTCTTTCAAAGGTGACCTATGTTGTTCTTTTGCTTTTGCCATAAGACTTTCTATTCTGGCGTGTGCGTACTGTACATAATAAACTGGATTTTCACTTGATTCTTTTTTTGCTAGGTCAAGGTCAAAATCCAGGTGCCGGTCCGTGCTTCTCATTAAAAGAAAAAAACGCGTGGCATCTGCTCCAACTTCACTAATAACCTCACGCAGAGTTACATAGCTCCCCTCTCTCTTGGACATAGGTACTTCTGTGTTGTCTTTTACAAGCCTCACAAATTGAATTAAGACGCAGTCCAGTATTTTTTCATCACTTTTCAGTGCTTTCATTGCAGATTTAAGTCTTGATACGTGACTGTGATGATCTGCACCCCAGATGTTGATCAATACGTCAAAACCCCTTTTGATTTTGTCATAGTGGTAGGCTATATCACTATAGAAATAGGTTGGTTCTCCATTTTGTTTAACTAAAACCCAATCCTGGGTATCTCCGTAATCCGTTGATCTGAACCAGGTAGCGTCTTCATTTTCATATAAGCATTTATTTCTGTCCAGTACCTCTTTGACTTCCTCAAGTTTGTTCGTTCCTTTTGTTGTATCGTGGATTTCATTTTTTTCACTGTACCAGTTATCAAACTCGATACCTGCATTTTTAAGGTCGCTTTTTATTTCATTCAGTAATATCGCATAGGCAAATTCCGTACATTTTTTTTCTGCTTCTCTGCTATCTGCGTCTATCAGGTCATTTCCCACTTCCTCTATTAATTTTTTAGCTATTGATTCAACGTACTCTCCCTTATAGCCATCTTCTGGAAATGCAGCTTCAGTTTTAAGCATCAGCTTATACCTTGCCAGCACTGACTCGCCCAGAAGCTGCATCTGTCTGCCTGCATCATTTATATAAAATTCTTTAGTCACCTCATAGCCACAGAACTCCAGAATTCTTGAAATTGATTCTCCAACGGCCGCGTTTCTTGCATGCCCAAAATGCAGGTGTCCGGTAGGATTGGCACTTACGAATTCAACGAGAACCCTTTTCCCCTTGCCCATCTCTGACTTGCCCCAGTGAGCTCCGGCGGTGTGAATTTCCATCAGACTGTTCAAAAATACGGATTCGGCAATTTTAAAGTTGATAAATCCAGGTCCCGCCACCTCAATTTTTTTAAAGAACCCCTCGTTTTCAACCTCTATGACTTTTGCCAGGTCACAGGCGACCTCTCTGGACATCTTCTGGATTTTTTTCGACAGTACCAACGCAACGTTTGATGAATAGTCTCCAAACCGCTCGTTTTTTGGAATTTCAACTTCAAAACCTACGCTTAACATATCCAAGCTGTTTTTCAGCAGATATTTTTCAACTGATTTTGTAATTGTGTTTTTTATCTGGTCTTTAATCATTGAAAATTATTTAGGTTATGTGTGAGGTGTCACTAAGCAGTTCAATTTTAAATTTGTTGTTATTACAGTTAATTATGGTCTTGGAAGTCTCGTGGATCTCAAACTCCATAAATGAACTCAGCGGTTTGCCTAAAAACCTGCATAGCAAAGCAACTATTGTCAGATTATGGGTCACAAGAAGAATATTTTTCCCTTTGTATTGGCTCAGCAGACTATCCATTGCTCCCCAGGCCCTGCTTTGTACTTCCGTCAGAGATTCGCCGCCCGGAATCCGGGTTGTTTCTGGTTCCTCTCTCCATTTTTTAAGCACATGAGAATAATGTTTTCTTATATATTCAAAATCCATGCCTTCAAAATCTCCCTGGTCCATTTCTCTGAACCTTTTGTCCGTTTGCACTTTGAGGTCGTGGTGTCTGGAAATAAACTCAGCGGTGTTAATGGCTCTTTTCATGTCGCTTGAAAAAATCGCAAATATGTCTTCATTCTTTAATGAGTCGCCAAGATTTTTAGCTTGCTCTTCTCCCGTTGAATTAAGCGGGACATCACTTACGCCCTGGCATTTCCCCAGTTTGTTCCAATCAGTTTCCCCGTGTCTTACAAGTATTAACTTCATGAAATTCAACAGTCCTTTATTTTATGGATTATTATCAAGTGAAATTTCAAATCCTACTTCAAATACCTGCTTAGCGATCTTTTTAGGTGGAAGCGGGAACGGAGATGAATACCTAACTGCTTTTATGCAGGAATTGTCAAAAATCGGGTTGCCGGAAGATGTTTTAATCTGTGCGTCTATAAGATCTCCCTCTTCATCTATTTTAAAAAAGACCCGTGTTTTCAATGTTCCGTCCCGTGAGACATGAGGGGGTATGTTGAATTTGTTCTGGATCTGGTTTGTTATTCTTTCTCTATAGAGGATTAATTTTCTACGTCTGTCGCCTATCGCCTTCTCGTCGGCAGCTTCCATGTCAGATTTTTTACTTCTTAGATCTTTGATGATCTGCTCTTTTTCAGCTTTCCTTCGCTCCTCGGCCTTTCTCCGTTCTTCAGCCTTTTTTTGTTCCTCGGCTTTTCTTTTTTCTTCAGCCTTTCTTTGTTCCTCGGCCTTTCTTCTTTCTTCGGCCTTTCTCTGTTCCTCTGCTTTTCTTTTTTCTTCAGCTTTTCTTTGCTCCTCCGCCTTTCTTTTTTCTTCAGCTTTTCTTCGTTCCTCTGCTTTTCTTTTTTCTTCAGCTTTTCTCTGTTTCTCTGCCTTTCTTCTTTCTTCGGCTTTT
>CAZUNK010000183.1:0-5952 GCA_964622285.1 uncultured Spirochaetia bacterium | reverse complement strand
GCATTTTCTTCAGACAGGATATCCGCCGACTTCATTGCGTCAATTGCCGAAAGCGTGTTCGGCAGCCTGATCTTTTTATGATCCTTTCCGTGCCGTAGCTGAAGCATCTGAACTATGAACTCAATATCCACCAAGCCGCCTTTACCGGTCTTCACGTTGACCCTGCCTGCGGTCTCTTTTGCAAGCTCACTTTCCATTCTGTGCCTAAGGTCGCTGATCTTCTTGTAAAAATCCGGAGCAAGGGGCTTTAAATACACAAACTCCGTAATGGCTTTTATCACTTTTTTAGAGAGGGACTTGCCACCGGCGATCGGAGATGACTTGACCAGCGACTGCCTCTCCCACAGATGAGCGCTCGTTTCGTGGTACGTTTCAAATGAATCAAGAGAGGTGACCAGCGTTCCCGATCTTCCCGAGGGCCTGAGATCAAGATCAATTTTATAACAGAACCCCTCGGAGGTTGGAACCGATAAAATGGAGATCAGCCTCTGACCAAGCCTGGAAAAAGCCTCGTGGTCATCCCCCTCGTATATAAATATCACGTCAAGGTCTGAATTATAGCTCATCTCCCCGGAGGCGAACTTGCCCATTGCAAGTACCAGCATTTTGTTCAGGCTCACCCTGGACCCAACGGCCGCTTTTACCTCTCTTAGCGCCATGTCCAGCGCGGCCTTCACGACCGCGGACGCTATCGTCGTCAGATATCCGCCAACGTGCACCGAATCAACCTCATGGCTAAGGTCCCTGAGACAAAGCTTCAGGGTTTCAGCGTGCTTAAAGTGCCTGAGAGCGTTGAGCTTATCTTCGTAGTCTTTTTCAGCTTCAACCATAGAGCGCAGGTGCTCAAGCATCTCCTCCTCGGAGTCATACTGGCTCTCAGAGGACTTTATAGTGAGTATATTAAGGTACTCCGGGTAGCGGATGAGAAAGTTTGACAGCATTCCGCTCGTGGAAAAAAGCATGGAAAGAAGGTGCAGGATATCAGGGTTTTCAGAGAGAGCTGCATAAACGGAAGTTCTGTAACCGGTGGAGGAAATAAACCTCTCCATGTTCCTGAGCGCCGTCCCGCTGTCGTAAGACTTCAGCACGGCGGACAGAAAAGCCGGGATAACGCGCCGCGCAAGCTGGCGACCTTTCTGCGTCAGCCCGGAACGCTCAGCGTTTACAAGAGAGTGTATAACGTCAAGGTCCTCCGCCGGTCGGCTGAATCCCAGCTCTCCCATAAGCTTTACCGCCTCTTCCTCCCTGAAATTCCCCTCGGTAAGAAAATCAGCAAGCTGCCAGAATTCGTTCGCAAAATCCTCCGTTTTTTTTGAAGGTTCGTGGAACAGCTCATTATACTCGGTAGCCACCTTGTCCATGCTCATATCAAGCTGCTTTCTAAAAGGCTCCGCCGCCGCAAACCCCGTGCGTCTGGCCAGCTTTAACAGGTCACCTCCGCCGGTGGGTATTCTCTGCGTCTGTATTTCATCCACAAGCTGAATGTTATGCTCCACCTTTCTCAGAAAAACATATGCATCTTCCAGAGCTTCCTCGGTGTCTTTGCTTACAATGTTTTTCTCTGCCAGAACCCTGAGCCCTTCCAGCGGATTTAAGCCCTTTAGCTCATTGAACTGTCCCGCGTTAACAAGCTGGTTTGCCTGAACGAAGAACTCAATTTCCCTTATTCCTCCCCTTCCGAGCTTTACGTCGTTCTTTTTCTCAAGTTTATCTATCTTCAGCTTCATGTCCTTGAGGTCTTCAATGGATTCATAGTCCAGGTTTTTTCTGTAAATGAACTTATCAAGTTCCCCGGTGAACCTTTTTCCAAGTTTTATATCTCCTGCGATGGGCCTTGCCTGGATAAGGGCCGCCCTCTCCCACGTATCTCCCCAGTAGTAGTAATGCTCCAAGGCTCCCTCGTACGAAACCGCGATCTCACTTTTATTCCCTCCGGGCCTCAGTGCCAGATCCACTCTGTACAGAAAACCCCTGTCCGTGGCAGAGTTTATTGCCCTTGTGACCTTCTCCGCCAGCCTGGTGAACACCTCCGTGTCCTTTTTTGTTTCATATATATATATCAGATCAACATCCGAGCTCAGGTTCAAAAGTCGCCCTCCGAGCTTTCCCATCGCAAGCACAAAGAACCTTCCCTGCTTAGAAGCTCCCAGCTGCTCTGAGTAATAGTCATAAACGGCCTTGATAACGGCTTCCGACAGGCTTGAAAGCTCTCTCAGCAGCACCAGAAAATCAGCCGAGCCCGTAATATTTCTATAGATCATCAGGGCAAGTTCCCTGTACTTATAGATCCTCAGGTTTTTTGCCAGATCATCTTCGCTTTCAGCTTCGTTTGCTATTGCGCGCGCCTCTTTTCTGTAATCATCCAGCAGCTTTTCCGACTTTAAGGCCGCTGCGGTCGCAAGATACGGGATAAGCCCCGGGTCATTTGCAGCCGCTCTGCCGAGAAACCTGCTGTGCGAGGAAAGATGGTACAGCATCTCTCTGTGTTTTTTTCCTGTTTTACCGCTTACTTCCAGGTACCTGTCAACGCTGAGCTGCGCCGCCTGCTCGTCGGGATAAAGTTTTTTGCTCATAGTTATATTCAGCTGAAGTTCACAGGATCCACGTCCAGCGTGATCCTGACCCTGTCCTTATTATAACCTGAAAAGCTATTATACAGAGTTCTGGAAAAAGCATGGAGAAGATTTGTTTTTTTTCCTTTCAGTATCATCTGCCACCTGAACCTGTTGTTTATTTTGTATATGGGACACTGAGAGGGACCCAGCATTTCCAGCGCTCCCGGCGTAAGCCTTGAAATTTCCGCTTTTGTCATTCTGTCGATCTTTTTCACCGTTTCAGTAAGCGCCGCCTCGTCCGTACTGCTCAGCCTGAAGCTGACAAGCCTGCAGAACGGGGGATAATCCGTCACCCGCCTTATCTCCATCTCTTTTGTTAAAAACGCGGTGCTGTCGTGCAGCTTTGCAAGCTGTATGCTCGGGTGATCTGGATTATAGGTCTGAACGATCACCCTGCCGGGCGAGCTGCCCCTTCCCGCCCTTCCAGCCACCTGGGTTATAAGCTGAAAGGTCCTTTCTCCCGACCTGAAGTCCGGAATGCTCAGCGAAGTATCAGCTGATATCACTCCCACGAGCGTTACGCCCGGAAGATCATGCCCCTTGGCAACCATCTGCGTGCCTATCAGAACGTCAATCTCTTTTCTCTCCAGCCTTTTGTACAGTGAAAGCAGCTTGTTCTTTCCTCCGGTTGAGTCGCTGTCCATTCTTTCTATTCTGGCGTCAGGAAGCAGCCTTTTCAGCTCCTGCTCCACCGTCTGCGTCCCGATGCCCAGCCCCTTCAGCGGCGAGGTTGCATTTTTTTTTACAATATCAAAATCCTCCGAGGTTCCGCAGTAATGGCATTTTATCTGGTTACCGGCCCTGTGAAAGGTAAAGGGGATGGAGCAGTTCGGGCAGTAGAATATCTCCCCAGTGTCCTGATGGATCAGAAGGGTGGAAAAGCCCCTTCTGTTCAGAAAAAGAACGGTCTGATCCTTATTTTTGAAGTTCTCCGTTATTTCTTTCTCAAGGACCTTTGACAAAACCGGATTGCTCTGCTTTCTCATGTCCACGACGCTGACCCCGGGAAGAGCACCGCTTCCCACCCTGAGAGGCAGGCTCAGGTACTCAAACTTACGCCTCTGGCAGTTTGAGTACGATTCCACGGACGGGGTTGCAGACCCGAGTATCACGGCGGAGCCGGTACTTCGGCCAAGAACCACGGCAACGTCCCTTGCGTTGTAACAGGGCGCATCCTCCTGCTTGTAGGTGTTCTCATGCTCTTCGTCAACAACTATGACTCCAAGGTTCTTAAAGGGAGCAAAGATGGCCGACCTTGCTCCTATAACTATCTTTACCTCTCCTCTGCTTGCAGCCTTCCATGAATCAAACCTCTCAGCGTCGTTCAAAAGGCTGTGTATCACCACCACGTTATCCCCGAACCGGCTTTTGAACCTTTTAACAAGCTGCGGCGTAAGGGATATCTCGGGAACCAGAACTATCGCCTCCCTGCCTTTTTTCAAAGCACAGTCTATCGCCCTCATATATACTTCCGTTTTGCCGCTTCCGGTAACCCCGTGAAGCAGGAAGGTTGAATGCCTGCCCTCATTAATTGCTCTGTCAATACTGCTTAAAGCGGCTTTCTGCTCAAGCGTGAGCGAAGGCGGAGACTCGGGAGAGTACTCCATGTTCCTGAAAGGATCTCTTATCACCTCTCTTTGTTCCACCGAAAGAAGGGCTTTTTCCTCAAGCCATTTAAGATGCGTGGTAACACTTGAGGAAATGACCTTTAATTCCTCAGCCTCCACCGTTCCGTGGGTCAGGACAAAATCAAGTACCGCGGCTTTGGCGGGCATTTTCCCTTTCAGCTCTTCCAGCGCCTGGGCAGTTCGGTCATTCGGGCTTAAGAACTTTTTGTGTTTAGGTCTTAGTTTTTTCAGATTATAGTTGTACTCCAGAAGTCCTTTGCTGATCAGACGGTTCAGATCGGCGAACTTGACGCCATCTACAAGTTCAAACAGCTTTTTGGGAGAGATGCCTTCAGACGTATGAACGACGTTTAATATCCTGCTCTGTTTTTTAGAACCATCCCCATGCTCCAGACTGCTCAGTCCTTTTGAAGTAACGTTCACGCGGCGGCTGAGTGATACCCCTATACCTCCCGGATAGGCGGATTTGAGCACAATTCCCAGAAAGGACAGGTAATAACCGGACACCCACCTGTAAAACTCCAGCCTGGTATTATCAAAAAGAGGGTTCTCGTCTATTACGTCTATGAGCTTTTTAAGCTCAACCCCCTCCGGAGCTTTTCCCCGACCAACAATAAAACCTATGGTCAGTCTGTTTGCAAAAGGCACCAGTACCCTTTTTCCGATCTCCACGGTCCTTTTAAAAGTATCCGGAACATCGTAATGATACGTCTGCTCCACTGGTAGCGGTACGGAAACCTCAACTGGCAGGTTCATTGTCTCCAGAAGTTTATACAGTTTTAGATTGCCGTCCAAATAGTAAGGAGTGAAAGCATTAAAGAAACAGGAAAATTAAAGAAAAAGGATGGAGGAGATAAATAATACCTTTATTACTAAAGGGAGTTATACAGGAGAGTTGACACTATAGGGTAATTTATTATATTGTATGTATAGGGAGAAAATGATGATAAATGAACGAAAAGTAGCGGATATGGTGGCATACTTTTTATTAAAAGAACAATATGGAGAGATGGATTATCTGAAGTTGATAAAATTGATGTATCTATCAGATAGAGAGGGTTTTATACGAGACAACGAGCCTATTTCTTGTGATGATATGGCATCAATGGAACATGGACCTGTTCTTGTTGAAACATTAGATTTAATGGAAGGAATACAACCATCAAAACCAAATGGATGGAACAGCAGAATCAATGATTTAGATGATTCTTACATTTCAGTTAAGGAAGATGTAATAGATTATGACTTAGATAAGTTAAGTGCAGCCGACCGTGAAATAATGGATGATATTTGGGAGAATGTTGGACATTTAAGTGAAGAGCAATTAAGACAGTATATTCGCAGGAATTGTCCTGAATGGAAATATCCAAATGGATTAGATGAAGGTAAATATTCTCCGTCTTTTATTACGGTAGATAGTCTTTGTAACGCACTTGGTTTTGACAAAGAACTAACAACGGAAATAAAAGAATATCTTGATGATGCACAAGATTTTATTGCCGCTCAAAATCATGGAAGTTACCTTTAAGTGTTTGATCCTAAAAAGCGGGTAACGTTTTGGTAGCAAGCACCAGGCAGTAGTAAAGAGCATTTTTATATTGTGCTTACTGATTCAATAGCTGATGTTGAAAAGGATGGGGTAGAAAAAGTTCTTATGGTCAATATAACATCAGTGAAAAATAAAAAACGTTACGATATGTCATGTGTTC
>CAZUNK010000182.1:0-1980 GCA_964622285.1 uncultured Spirochaetia bacterium | reverse complement strand
ATCTGCGTTTGTACTTCTATCCTGGTCAGACGTATATGGCGAGAACGTTGAATTCTCCGTCTTGTCCACGGGCTATGTGGAAAGGGAATTTTCGCTGCAAAGTCTCACGATCAATGACGAGAATTCTTTCAACACCCTGCTGAAGCAGTTAAACAAAGACAAGGGCTCGGTTAAGGTAGATTTTAAAAACGAAGTTGTAAGTTTTATTGTTATTAACAGGGGACGTTACCCGGATCACGCGGCGATAAACAAAGTTTACAGAATATTTTCTGATAGAATTGGTATTGAGTATTTTTTAAATTCAGTCCATTATGTCCCGGAAAAAGATTTTAAGCCAAGCAAGCCATATATTATAGTAAAATTGAAAATGTCTGGCAGGAACGGTCCCCAAGTAAGTTTCAGGGACATTAATTCCAAAGGTATTGCCTTCGTTGATCAGTCCCTTGGCAGCGTTGGGATTTACACAAACACTTTAAGTGAACAAGATGCGAATGCCCCCTTTGTTAAGTATTTAACACTGGATACAGGTAATGTCTGGACATACGAATATAAGTCGGGCGGGGTCAAAGGGTATCAAACATCTTCCGTAGTTTCTTATACACAAAGCTGGTCAGTATTTGATTCCTTTTTTGGAAAAAACAACATTGCAATGAAAGTTGGTCAACAAGGTGAACTGTTTGTTCACTCAGGCACGAGAGCGGTCCCTTTTTATCCTAAGAGTGTAAAAACATCCTATCAGAAAAAGCCTTTTAAAGTTAAAGCGGGAAAATTTAAAAACGTTTTGATCATATCGTCTAGTGCGGGCTCCCCAATAACTTTTAAAGATGTTTATGCGGAGGGCATAGGGCTTATATATCATGAGCATTCTTCACCGAAAGGATCAGCGACTTACAGCCTGACCAGTGCAAAGGTCGGAGGTCGCAATATACAGAGATAATCAGCGGCTACAAATTGACACTTTTTTCTGTTAGGTTATTTTCCTAAGGTTACTGTAGGAGAGGTGGCCGAGTGGTCGAAGGCGCTCGCCTGCTAAGCGAGTAAGGGGCTTAAACCCCTTCGAGGGTTCGAATCCCTCCCTCTCCGCCAGTTTTGCCCTGTTAAAATAAATCTTATGACAAAAGAAATCCCCGCAAAAATTGCTGTTTTCCAGAAAAGAATCCAAAAGATCATCTGTAAAAAAGAATGAAGAATATTCTGAACTGTCCGAAGATATCGGACAGTTGGAAACCAGATGAAAAAATGACAAATAGACTGTACTGATACTGAGACGATGTTTCGTATCATCCAGACAATTCCATCACCCAAAGCTGAGCCGTTCAAATGGTGGTTGGCAAAAGTGAGGTACTGGGGGTTGCAGGAAATCAAAGACCCTGAATTGGCGACAAAGTGGACACGAACAATTTATAAAGCGAAAGGATACTCTGACATTTGGATTGACAAACGAATGCACGGCATTGAAATTCGCGAAACATTGACAGATGAATGGAAAAGATGAGGTGTTAAAGAGTGATAAGAATACGCTATATTAACCACTGAAATTTCCAAAGCCACATTCGGCATGACCCTGAGTAAATACCACAAATTCAAGGGACTCAAGAGTGAGAATTTACGGGATCATATGAATGCTCTTGAACCTATTTTTACTATGCTTGGCAAAGCATCAACAACGAAGGTTGCACGAAACAAAGATGTACAGGGTTTTAATCAGAACCAACTTGCCGCAAAAGAAGAAGGTGGTGAGATCGTGGGCAATGCACGCAAGAAACTTGAACTGAAAAGTGGTAAAAAGGTTTTGACAAGTAAGAATTGATTCCTAAAACAAAAAACGCAGAAGAAGTTGAAATGATGAAAAAGCTAAAAAGCAAAAAACAGATGAAAGATACAGATTGCCTTTTGGACTTTACAAAAGAAAAAAACGATTGAAAGATAAAAATGATGGTATAAAGGTGAAAACAACACAAAAATCATTACAACTTATTC
>CAZUNK010000181.1:0-8260 GCA_964622285.1 uncultured Spirochaetia bacterium | reverse complement strand
CTTCACTGCAGTACTCAAGTTCCTTAACGACGTTTTCCTTTATCATCTGCATGGGAACGTGTCCTGGTCCTTCTATCATCACCTGTACATCGTGCCTCCATGCAACCTCGGTCAACTCCCCAATGGTCCTTAGTTCGGCAAACTGAGCTGCGTCATTTGCATCCGCAAGGCTTCCTGGTCTTAATCCATCACCCAGCGAAAAAGCAACGTCGTACTGTTTCATTATCTCGCATATATCCTCAAAATGGGTGTACAAAAAACTCTCCTTATGATGTGCAAGGCACCACTTTGCCATTATTGAACCACCCCTGGACACGATTCCAGTAACCCTGTCCGCGGTAAGTGGAATATATCTTAAAAGCACGCCTGCATGGATGGTAAAATAGTCCACCCCCTGCTCAGCCTGCTCAATAAGGGTGTCTCTGTAGATCTCCCAGGTGAGTTCCTCCGCCTTACCATCAACCTTCTCCAGCGCCTGATAGATCGGGACGGTTCCCACCGGCACGGGGGAGTTTCTTATGATCCACTCGCGTGTTTCATGGATATTGTCCCCAGTTGAAAGGTCCATTATAGTATCGGCGCCCCATCTACAAGCCCATACGGCTTTTTCCACCTCCTGCTCAATACTTGAGGTAACTGCTGAATTTCCAATGTTGGCATTGATCTTTACCAGAAAATTCCGCCCTATTATCATAGGTTCTGATTCGGGATGATTGACATTACTGGGAATTATTGCCCTTCCAGAAGCCACTTCACTTCTTACAAACTCAGGAGTAATTGACTTGCTCGGCAAATTGGCACCAAAGCTCTCGCCTGGATGATAGGCTGAAAGTTTTCTGTGTTTATCATCCAGTTCATCTATACGCTGATTCTCCCTGAGGGCAATGTATTCCATCTCAGGAGTTATTATTCCTTTTCTTGCATAATGCATCTGAGTAACGATGCGTCCAGGTTTGGCTCTTAAAGGTTTGTTTACAGGTTTAAATCCGTCTCCGTTGGCGTTACCGCTCATGCTGTTTGCGTACTCGGAAGTACACTTTGGAAGCTCCTCCACATCACCTCTGTTTTTTATCCATTTTTTTCTTATGCGAGGTATTCCAGTTCTGACGTCTATCTCAACGCCTGGGTCGGTATAGGGACCACTGGTGTCATAAACGGTTATTTTGGAACCTTCTTCAGCTCCTTCATCCACAGATATTTCTCTCATGCCAACCTTAATATCGTGCATGCTGCCCTGAATATAGACTTTTCTGGAACCGGGAAAAGAATCACGAGTGATCAATGCAGTTTGAGGTGTTTTTTCTTTTTGTTTTTTCAAATACATGTTCCTCTTCAGTGTAAATATGCTCACGCATCTATAACTTTAATTATATCAAAAAAGAACCTTCACAAAGCACTATTTTTTACCCGTTTAACCCTTTGTATCTATGTTACAGGTAGCGTCCATATTTACACGGTGAGCCTGTAAGTGAAACTGAGCGTAAAGGTCCGTGCCACAAGCCGTGCTGAAACTCATCAAAACCTTCTGAACATCTTCAGGGACTTAACTTTCTTTTGCGGTCATATATTCGCGGATTGACTCCCAGTACTTCCACCAGTAGGAATTTTCCTGGTGATTTGCCTTCTGCTGCTCCGTCCAGAGCAGAACCTGTTCTTTATCCTGATATAGAAGGAATTTCTCTGCCGCGTCCTTTATTTCTTCCTGATCTATCTCAATCTTATTGAGGTCATCAGAGATAGCCGTGCTTATTTCATCCAGAGATGAATGTATCTTATAGCACGCTTCCACAATGCTTTCCGATTGCTTATCGGTGCTCTGACCTATAAGGTCCGCGTTACCTTTGATCAGATCAACAAAATCAAGCAGGTAGTCAGATGATCTTTTTGCCTTTTTAATCTCTTCCAGAAGTTTTGTATAGTCTTTTGCTGTTGGTGGCATTTTCTCTCCCTGTTCAGTAGTAATAAACCATTTTACCTGATTCTGTTCAAAAGTAAGGGATTTACAAAGGTCTGTACACAACTATTCCAGGTTTGTCCTTTAAATAACCTAAAAGCTCCTCATCCACGACCCTCTGGGCATTTTTCTTTGAAGAAGCGTGCCGAAGGTAAACTTTACCACCTTTTTTTATCAATATTCCCGCGTGTGAAACGTCAAGCCCTACTTTGTTTGAATAGATTCCCACATAATCGCCAGTCATTAATTTACTGGTAATGGACTTACTTAATTTGTCTGACGGAATATACACAACTTTCCTTTCAGTCACTGGTATTCCATTTAAATAACGGGCGTCGCCTTCTTTTTTATTAAGAGACTTGACTGCGGAAACGGCAGACCTGCCACCAACAACCTTGGTTACATCCTTGATCCTGCTGGGATCATAAGCCGGCCAGTCGGAAAAAAAATGCTTTCTGGCCTTGTATGAAACTTTTTTGCCTTTGTATCTTACCTTGGTCACATTGTCCATAAACTCACTATAATCAGAAGAGAGCCTGAGAGCGTCCACGTAGTCAAGATAAGTAAAGCAGTCAACTCCCGCCAGGTCTATGGTCAGGACCTCTTTGCTATTATGATCCCCGATCAATGTAAACGGCTTATATGGCACATCAATAAAATGTCCTGATATAAAGTTGATCTTTGCACTGCTGGCAGAGTACTTTGAAGACTGCAGTATCATCTGAGATATTTTTCCTTTTGTAAATTTCCCAAGGTCAACGTACTGCTCCGCTGCGGCAACGCAGTAGGCTGCCTGGAGACAAACAGCAAAAAAGATCAGTAACGAGAGTATCTGCTTCATCAAAACTGTAATTTAACTGCTACCTTGCATAATTTCTCTCCGTTTTCTCTCCAGCTGAAAGTCACTGCTTATAACGGGAAATAAAACGGAAAAGAGTACCCGCGGGTAAAGATAAACGTTACGGCTCCAATAGATAAAAAAGGTCCATAAGGAATTTCATATCTTAGATCGCCCTCTCTTATTAATTTCAGCGCCAGATTAACGGACGACCCGGCACCCAGGTTCCAGACCCTTATCAGGTAAATGGTCCTAATAACGACCCGCAGAAATATCAACGTTAAACCGACGACCGAACCAATCAAAGAACTGACAAGCAGAGTAAAAAGAACGCCTTTAATTCCAAGAAAAGCACCGAGCATTGCAAGCAGTTTCACATCGCCCATCCCCATACCTTCAACCTTTCTTATCAGTTCATATAAAAAAGCAATAAGATAGAGCAGTCCCCCTCCTATCACTATGCCCATAAAAGAATCTATCGCCGGAAATTTAGCTACTAAGGAAAAGGTCCCAAGCAGATCTGTATGTCTGACTTTTTCAAACAGTAAACTCCAGTCAGTTATCAGCACGTTACACAGAAAACCAACCACTATTCCAGGCAGCGTGATCTTGTTGGGGATGATCAGATGCTCCAGATCTATGAACGTTACGGCGATTAGAGCAAAGACCAAAAGCAGGTATACAAAAGTCACCGTCCCGAGCCCGAACTTATAAAAAAGGAGCACGGAGAAAAATGCAGTCAGAAGTTCCACAAAAGGGTACAGGAGCGATATACCTGAGAAGCAGCTGGAACACCTTCCTTTTAACGCTATATAACTGAGCACGGGAATATTGTGATAGAACCTTATAGAAAAGCCGCATTTTGTACAGCGTGACGGAGGATAGACAACAGATTCCCCTCTGGGCAATCTGTAAATAAGTACGTTTATAAAACTTCCGAATATCAGTCCTATGATAAAAACAAAGGTATAAAATACATAAGGGCTGGTGGTTGCAATGCTCATCTCCAAAGGGTGGTACTTACGGTCTTAGTTTTTAGCTCTTGCAGTGCTCTTAAACTCTCTTATGGATTTGTTAAAGTGTTTGTTACTTATAGTTAAAACTCTTTTTTTACTTACCAGGTGATCTTTTATTGCCAGAATGGCCGAACGCTTGCAGATCAGTTCCACATCCGCGCCGTTAAGCCCTGCAAGTTTGGATGCTACGTTTTTCAGGCTTATGTCCTTGTTCAGGGGCTTATCATTCGTATGGATTTTTAATATATCGTAAATTTCATCAACGCTTGGGTACGGCACCTCAAGGATCAGGTCAAACCTGCCAGCGCGAAGTATTGCCGGGTCCACCATGTCTATTCTGTTGGTTGAAGCAAGAACAAAAACGTCAACTAATTCTTCAATGCCGTCAATTTCCGTCAGAAACTGACTGACCACCCTCTCTGAGACCCTGTTGGAGTTGATATTTCTATGTGGAGCAATGGCGTCAATTTCATCAAAAAAAACTATAGAGGGAGATACCTGCCTAGCTTTTCTGAACACCTCTATTACTGCCTTTTCCGACTCTCCAACATATTTGGAAAGAAGCTCGGCACCCTTTACTGAAATGAAATTCACGTTACTTTGATTGGCAAGCGCCTTTGCAAGCAACGTCTTACCTGTACCGGGCGGACCTGAAAATAAAACCCCCTTGATCGGTTTTACTTTTGCACTTTTGAACAGTTCCTTGTGCTTAAGAGGCAGTATCACGGACTCGGTGAGCTTTTCTTTTATCTCGTCCAGCCCTCCCACATCGTCCCAGGTTATCTCCGGTATATCAATGAATATCTCCCTCAGTGCAGAAGGACTCACTTTCTTAAGAGCTCCAAAGAAATCATCCATTCCCACTTTGAAGGATTTAACGTTCTCAAATTCAAAGGATTCATCATACAGTTCAAGATCGGGCAGAACCCTTCTGAGCGCTATAATAGCAGATTCCTTACAAAGGCTTTCTATATCAGCTCCCACAAACCCCTGAGTTCTTTCGGAAATTTCGTGAAGGTCAACCTCTGGACAAAGAGGTATTCCTCTTGAATGCACCTGAAGAATTTCATACCTGGAGTTTCTGTCCGGAACGTCAAGATGTATCTCTCTGTCAAACCTGCCAGGTCTTCTCAGCGCAGGGTCAACGGCGTCCGGAAGGTTAGTTGCCCCGATCACTATTACGTTGTCCCTTGCCTTCAGTCCATCCATAAGGGTCAGAAGCTGCGAGACCACTCTTTTTTCAACGTCTCCCGTTACCTTATCTCTCCTTGGGGCAATTGCATCAAGTTCATCAAGAAAAATTATGGAAGGCTGGTGCTTGGAAGCATTATCAAAAAGGCTCCTGATCTTCGCCTCGCTTTCACCGTAGTACTTGTGAATGATCTCAGGACCGTTAACGACCTGAAAATTCACGTTTGCCTCATTTGCCACCGCTCTTGCTAAAACGGTTTTTCCGCTGCCCGGCTGACCAGTCAGAAGCACCCCTTTGGGCAGATCAATTCCCAGCTTTGCAAACAACTGAGGAAACTTCAGCGGAAGTTCTATTACCTCACGGATTTTATTTATCTGGCCTGAAAGCCCACCCAGGTCATCATAGCAGATGTTGTGCTTGTCCACTCTTCCCGTTGGTTTTTTGCGCACGTCAACCTTAGTGCGACTATTAACCACCACGCAGTGAGACGGCGTGGTATTTAAGACGTCAAAATTCTCATTCTTTGCTCCCGGGATTTTCACCGGGACCGTATCGCCTGCGGACAGAGGCAGGCCGTCAAGGGAACTTGACAGGAACCTCAGCTTCTCAGGATCGTACAGAAGATTATTGTTGTGAGGAGAGAGGATAACTCTGTTTGCGCTTTTGAAATCAGCTTTTTTCACCATCACGAACTCATCAACGCTTACCCTGGCATTCTCCCGGGTGTGAAGGTCAATTTCAATTACTGATTCTTTTTCATATTTATCATAGTCGTCAGAATCAAGGGGCATGACCCTTACGAAGGTCTTTCTTCTCCCACCGATCTCTATCGTATCCCAGGAGGCTATACCTAGGTCCATCATACTGCGTTCGCTCATGCGAGCGTAGCCTTTTCCCGCGTCTCTGGGGCTTATCTCGGAAATTTTTAATGAAATCATAGCTCTTTATTGAATTTTTACAGACAGATATATTGAGGTCAAGCACTATAACAGATTGAAGTTGGGATTTTTTCCTCTATAATTACTATAATCATCCTATCCTTAACATTGACTCGCGTGAGATTAACGTCTTTAAATCTGAGGAATTTCAGAACTTATGAAAAACTTAACCTGTCTTTTCATGGCAAATTCAATCTGATCTATGGAAACAACGCTCAGGGAAAAACCAATCTTCTTGAAGCTATTTACCATATTTGCTCTTCAAGGTCGTTCAAGTCGGCAAAGAACGAGGAACTTATAAGTTTTGGAAAGAGCGATGCCGGTATAAAGGGAGAGGTAGTTTCCGAACGCGGACTGGATGAAGTAAACCTTTATATAGGTAAGGATAAAAAAACCTTGAAACTGAACGGGAAGGTGATCCGAAAGCTCAGCAGTAATCTGGGAAAATTCAGCATTGTGCTTTTTCTGCCAAAGGACTCGGAGATCGTCAAAGGAAGTCCGGGCGTAAGAAGGCGCTACCTTGACGCTCTTATATGCAACTTGGCCCCAGACCATCTAGCAAACCTTAAGGACTACAATAAAGCCATAAGTCATAGGAACAACATTCTGTCCAGAGGAAAACAGTTTAACGACTCGGTACTGGAAGCATGGGACATCAAAGTCGCAGAACTGGGTTCAAACCTGACCATAAGAAGGGAAAAAATAATAAAAAAAATATCCGGTAAGATCGGTGAACTTTATAATTCCACTTCCGGCGTTAATGCAAAAATTGAGGTTATATATAAAACATCCTACAAAAAAGGGGAAGATATCCAGAACTCTATCCTGAAGGCACTAAAGGAAAGTCTGGATAAAGACAGAATAAGGGGACATACCACGGTTGGACCTCACAGGGACTCTATAGGTTTTCTGATAGATGGTAACGACACAACATCGTATGCTTCTCAGGGAGAGTCCAAAAATTTTGTGCTTGCCCTTAAAGCCGCCGAAATATACATTTACAGTTCCATAAAGGGACAAACGCCCATTTTACTGCTTGACGACATTACCAGTGAACTTGACAAAAACCGCAGGGGGTTTTTGTTCAGACTTTTACAAAATTACGGTGGGCAGGTTTTTGTCACCTCTACCGGAGTTGAAGAGATTCCCTATACCGGTGATAAAAAAATATTTAAAGTGACAAAGGGCACAGCGAGAGCAATTACCTGATTTTCAGTTATAGTAGTTCTATAATAAAATCTGGAGACTGAAATGAATGTAAAAATAATAGACTTGAACTTTTTTGGAAGTGAGACCATAGGTTCCTATCTTGTAGAAACAAAAGATGGTCCTTTCATCATAGAAACTGGACCTGATTCCACTTTTTCTAATCTTGAAAAGGAACTTTCCAGCAGCGGCTATTCAGTGTCTGACATAAAAAATGTTCTTGTTACGCACATACACCTCGATCACGCCGGAGCTGCGTGGAGGTTTGCAAAGGAAGGTGCAACAGTTTATGTGCATCCAAGAGGCGCCCCTCATCTTGTCAACCCTGAAAAGCTCATGGCGTCCGCAACAATGATATACGGAGATAAAATGGATGAACTTTGGGGCACGGTTGAAGGCATAGACGCAGATAAGGTGATCGCCACTGAGGATGGGCAAAAAATAAAAATAGGAGAACTGGAAATAGAGGTGCATGAGACAATAGGACACGCCAATCATCATAACGCCTACCTCGTGGAAGACGGGCTTTTTACCGGTGATGTGGCAGGATGTAGAATTGCCGATGGACCTCCAGTACCACCAACTCCTCCGCCAGATATACACGTTGAAAGATGGCACAGCTCCGTGGACAAAATACGCAAGATCAATCCGAAATCCCTTTATCTCACTCATTTTGGTAAATTTACGGACGTAAACGAGCATCTGGACGCCGTGATGAAGACCCTTGACGAATGGTCAGAGTGGATAGGCGAGAGAGTAAAGGACGGAAGATCAGAAGAGGAGATCACACCTGATTTTCTGAAATTTTACAGAACATACTTTGACAAAGCTGGCACAGCAGAATCAGAGTTTGACAAATATGAATCCGCCGATCCTCACTGGATGAACGTTGGAGGGCTTATCAGGTACTGGAACAAATATAAACTTGCTGAATAGTTCAGTAAGTAATAAAGATTGTCCCGTGTACCTTGTTGTTTTAAAAATTGTTGTTATATTTCAGTTTCTCTTAATACGGGGCGTGGCGCAGTTGGCTAGCGCGCAGCATTTGGGATGCTGAGGTCGGAGGTTCAAGTCCTCTCGCCCCGACCATTCAGAAAGTGACGGATATGGTTGAAC
>CAZUNK010000180.1:0-5569 GCA_964622285.1 uncultured Spirochaetia bacterium | reverse complement strand
GTTCAGCTACTCCGGGTTTGACAGTGAAAAACTGTCGGCTCTGTTTGATGAGCTTGAATTTAAAAACCTGAAGCTCAACCTGGCTGACGGAAAGTCTGAAGAGCCCGCCGAACCAAGTCCTGAGTTTTCTAAGTACCGGCTTGTAGTGTCTGAAAAGGACCTGGATGAAGTGATCGAAAGAATATACGAGACCAGGGAACTGTCCATTGATCTTGGTACTACCTCACCCCGGCCAATGCTTGCCAGGATGGTTGGAATATCCCTTACTCCCGCTCCGGAGGAGGGCTTTTATATACCTCTGGCCCACAAAGGCAGCGGGGAGCAGCTGAACACGGACCTTGTTCTGCGCAGACTCAGGCCTTTGCTGGAAGACAGCGAAGTTCGAAAGGTCGGACAGAACCTGAAATACAAAGTCATCGTGCTGAGTGAGCACGGAATAAAGCTGAGCGGAGTTTTTTTTGACACCATGCTTGCCGCCCACCTGCTTGATTCGTCCAGACGAAGCTACAGGCTCAGCGGCCTTTCGCAGGCTTTTCTGTCCCATGAAATGAGCACCTCTGAGGACGAGATAAGAAAAGGCAGAGACAAAGTGGAATTTGAAGACCTGAAAATAGAGGACGCCAAGAACCGTTCCTGTGAGAAAGCTGACGTGGCAATGAAGCTGTATAAAGTCCTGCATGACAAACTGATTAAAGAAGAACTTGAGTACGTGTTTTCTGAAAAGGTAATGAAAATAGTCGGCGTTCTTGCAGAAGTGGAGACGAACGGCGTTTTGATCAGAGAGGATATTTTAAATATCTGCTCCCGGGAGTTCAGTGACGATCTGGAGCGGATAACTGAACAGATATACCAAAGCGCCGGAGGTGAGTTCAATATAAACTCCCCCGCGCAGCTAAGAAAGGTTTTATTTGACAGGCTTGAGCTTACCTCCAAGAAAAAAACCAAAAGCGGAGACCTTTCCACCGACCACGAAGTTCTGGTACATCTCAGCAAAGGTCATGAACTTCCTGCACTTATTTTAAGGTACCGTGAACTGGCAAAGCTAAAATCAACGTACCTTGATTCCCTGCCCAGACTGATCAATCCAAAAACCGGAAGACTTCACACTTCCTATAACTCGGTTGGAACTGCCACGGGCAGGCTCAGTTCAAGTGATCCCAACCTGCAGAACATTCCAGTAAGGACGTCTGACGGCAGAAGGATCCGAAGGGCTTTTGTTCCTGCAAAGGGGCACGTGTTTTTGTCTGCGGACTATTCACAGATTGATCTTAGGGTTCTGGCCCATTTCTCTCAGGATGAAAAACTTATAGAGGCGTTTGTCAGTAACAGCGATATACACGCCAGAACGGCGTCTGAGATATTTTCCGTGAAAGAAGACGAGGTCAGTAAGGAAATGAGAAGGATGGCAAAGAACATAAATTTCGGGATTATTTACGGTATAAGTGATTTTGGCCTGTCCAAGCAGATCGGAATTGATAGGCCAGAAGCACAGACCTACATAGATACGTATTTCAGCCGCTATCCAAAAGTGAAGGATTACTTTGAAGAATCTAAAAAAGAATCAAGGCGCAGGGGTTACGCGGTAACGATCATTGGAAGACGAAGGTTAATACCGGAGCTTAATTCAAGTAATAAGATCCAGCAAAAAATGGCGGAAAGAATGGCGATCAACACTCCAATACAGGGATCGGCAGCTGATGTTATAAACCTTGCAATGATAAATATTCACAGAGAGATACAGAGCCCCGACTGCAAGATGATACTGCAGGTACACGATGAGCTGATCTTTGAGGTCAGAGAAGAAAAGGTGCAGGACTTCAAGCAGAAAATAAAAGAGGAGATGGAAAACGCCTATCAGCTTAACGTACCATTAAGGGCTGATATGGGAGAGGGGCACAACTGGGCGGAAACGTAGGGTAGAGTAAGCGGGCTATGAACGGAGTGAACAGAGGTCTGCTATTTCTTGCTCTTATCTTATTTCCAATTTCTGGACATTGCCTCACTGATTATCAGCAAAGGCTCAGGGCTCTGATCCCACCCGGCGCAAAAGAGAGCGGCAAACTGGGCGTTTATGTAAAATCCCTTAAAGACGGCCCCGTTATATTCAGTTACAACGAAAGCGAGAATTTCGTTCCCGCTTCAAATAACAAAATTATCTCTTCCTACGCGGCCCTCTCTCTGCTCGGAAAAAGCTACAGATTTAAAACGGAGTTTTACACGGAGGGAGAGATCACTCAGGGGACAGTGCAGGGGGGACTGTACGTAAAAGCTTATGGAGATCCAAGTATAAAGACAAAGGACCTGACAGAGATCGTCAAAAGCATGAAATCAATAGGGATAAGGGAGATAAAAGGTGACCTGTATTTTGATGAGAGCTATTTTGATAACGTGCAGTACCTTGACGGCTGGAAAAAAGAGTGGATAGGGGATTACTACTGTCCACCGATCAATGCATTTGCCCTGAATTACAATACGGTGGAAGTCGTCATTACTCCTTTAAGTTCTGGCTACCGTCCGCAGGTAAAGATCATCCCCGGGCAGTATGACCTGAGCATAAAAAACAGGGCGATGACCAGAAAAGGCGCCAGAGGCGGCGATCTGGTGGTCAAACTGAGCGCTGATGACAGGGTGCTCAGCGTAAGAGGAAATGTAAATCCCAGAGCCAAAGAGCAGAAACTGAAGGCTGCGGTATCTAATCCGAGGGAGTATTTCGGCAGGGTCTTTGCCAGAGTTCTTGCAGAGGAGGGGATAGAGTTCAGTGGGAGAACACTTGTAAAAAAAGTTCCAGAAAGTTCCAGAGTTTTTTACGTTCATTATTCTCCGCCGCTTTATGAAATTATCAGTGAGTTCAACAAGGACAGCGTCAATATTATAGGTGAGGCGCTGGTAAAGACCCTGGGAGCGGAATTTGTGCAGCTGCCTGGAACGTGGGAGAACGGCGCCCTGGTGATCTCAAAATTCATAAAGGGGCAGGGGCTTGGAAGCAAGCTGGAGATACACGATGGTTCCGGCCTCTCGGTGCACAACAAGGTATCCCCAAAAGTGCTGACGGAGGTGTTGTCACGGGCGTATTACTCCCCTGACTTCTCCTATGAGTTTTTATCATCTCTTCCCGTGGCGGGGATTGACGGCACGCTGAAGAAAAAGTTCAGAAATTCACTTATAGAAGGACGGGTCATTGCAAAAACGGGATATTTAAGCGGGGTCAGAGCTCTTTCCGGCTATGTTTATGCCAAGGACGGGAACATACTGGCGTTTTCGTTTATGTCCAACGGGCTTGGTAAAGAGGTAAAGGATCTTCAGAAGAGATTTCTTGTGGAACTGCTTGACTGCTGCAGCTGATGAAAATTATCCGCCAGTTTGATGAACTCCTCTATCGTGAGGGTTTCAGCTCTTCTTTTTCCTTCAATGCCTGATCTCTTAAGGCAGGCGTCAATGTAGTCTTTTGCAAAGGCGGACCGTAAAGAGTTGCTCAGCATTTTTCTTTTTGAGGAAAAAGAGGCTCTGACGATGCTTTTATAAAGGGAGTGGTCGCTGATCTTTTTGCTGTATTTGTCCGTGGGGTTTAACTTCAGAACGATTGACTCCACTTTTGGTTTTGGTTTGAACGCTTCCGGCGGTACCAGGCAGACCTTTTTTATTTCAAAGTATGTCTGCACGATCACGGAAAGTGAACCGTAGACCCTGACCCCGGGGGATGATCTCATTCTGTCTCCGAGCTCCCTTTGAACCATGATCACTACGTCTGAGAACATGCGGCTGTTTTCAATAAGTATTGATAATATGGGTGAGGTGATGTTGTACGGGATATTGGAGACGAACTTGAGCGTGTCGCTGGTTTTGAACTTTTTAATATCTGTTTTTAAAAAATCCCCGTTAATTATCTTAACGTTCCCGGCACCTGAAAATTTTGTCTTCAGCTGATCGTAGAGCCTTGTATCTTTTTCCACTGCGTAAAGCAGGCCGGCTTTTTCCTGTATTTTTTCCGTTAATATGCCGTGTCCTGGTCCGGCTTCTATAACGGTGTCGCCTTCGCTCAGCTCGGCTGCATCACATATCCTGGTTACAACGGCAGCGTCTTTAAGAAAGTTCTGTCCCAGCTTTTTTGTTGGTCTGAACTTCTTTACTTCTTTACCGGGGATGTTCACGAAACAGTGTTTTATATCTGGAGGTTAAAGGTTTTTAAGAGCGTACTTGAGTGCAGAATTTTAAGGTTTAATTGCCTTCAAATTTATATACCTTCTCACCTTCTTTTATCATGCCAAGCTCTTCACGAATTACTTTCTCAACGTACCTTATATCAGTTTTCATAGCCCGGATCTTGTCTTTGTAGTCTTCATTCTGTTTGCTTACCGTATCAATTCTTTCCGTGAGGACCTCATTCTGCTTTTTCAGACGGTCCAGCTTTGATATCTCCGACAGAAAAACAAAACCAATGGCGGCTACCACTAACAGTATGATAGAGGTGCGTATTACTTTTTTATACATGACGCGAGGGTCCTAAAAATTTGTCATACTTCTTGCGAAGAAAGGATTTGAACGTTTCTCTATACCTATCTTGGTTGATGGACCATGTCCGGGAAACACGCTGCAGGAGTCAGGCAGTACGAACAGTTTTGATCTTATGGAGCCTAAAAGCTCTTCCATACTGGTCCCTCCGGTGAGATCAACCCTTCCCACGCTTCCCGCAAATAAAGTATCCCCTGCAATAACGTTATTTTCTATAACAAGGCATATATGTCCCCATGAATGTCCGGGAACAAGAAGAACTTCCGCCTCCAGGGAGCCGATCTTTATCTTGTCACCTTCTTCCACATAATGATCAACTTCCGGCTTGACTATGTCCGAGAACTGAGGCCACCTCTGGCATGCCTCCGGCAGGGCGTCTAAAACGGGCTGATCTTTTTTATGTATATAAAAGGGCACCTTCAGCTCGTTTTTAGCTATCTCCACCCCGGCTACGTGATCAAGGTGGTTATGCGTGTTGACTATTTTTGATATATTGAGCCCGGAACTTTTAACCTGTTCCAGTATATCGTCAATCTGCTCGCCGGGATCTATAAGAATGCCTTCGTTTGAACTTTCATCGCCGACTATGTAGCAGTTCTCCAGGAACATTCCCCCCGGGATACATTGTATTATCATTGTCTTCTCCAACAGTCTATTTTATATCAAAGGAACATAAATCTCCAGAGGGTTGCAGGTATTTCAGCTCTACGTTGGTTACCAGGGCGTTGGGTGGTCCCTTGCGGCACCAGTCAAGAAAGTCGTCTAAATCATCCTGCTTACCTTCAACCTGGACCTCCACGGAACCTTCAGGAAGATTTCTGACCCATCCGGCAAGGTTCAGCCTGTCTGCCTGTTCTTTTGCCGAGGCTCTGAAGAAAACTCCCTGAACTTTTCCCTCTATGATCAAGTGAGCTCTTTTCATCTTCACTGCAAAAGTAATGTTACCAAGATGCCATTTTGGTGTCAAAATGCACTTTTGGGCAGGGTATTTTTTCTAAAGGTTGAGCATGGGAGATTATGGAAAACAAAAGTAAGTAGTATAGTTGCTCAATCACTAGAA
>CAZUNK010000179.1:0-7197 GCA_964622285.1 uncultured Spirochaetia bacterium | reverse complement strand
ATCTGGAAGGTCTGAGGCCCTGCCTGTCTAAAACCGCACCCACTTTCTCTCCGTCGGTAAAACCAATTGACGCTGGACCATCCCACGGTTCCATTAAACAGCTGTGATAATTGTAAAATGCTTTTTTGTTCTCAGGCATGCTCTCGTGCTTGGACCAGGGCTCAGGGATCATCATCATTACCGCGTGCTCTATTGAATAGCCCGATAAAGAAAGAAACTCCAGCGCGTTATCAAAGGCCGCAGAGTCGCTTCCCTCAGGTGCTATAATGGGAAATATCTTTTTTATATCATCTTTATAAAAGTCAGAACTCAGCAACGCCTGCCTGGAATGCATCCAGTTCATGTTTCCCCTTAATGTGTTGATCTCCCCGTTGTGAATAATGTAACGGTAGGGATGTGACCTGTCCCAGCTTGGGAACGTGTTAGTGCTGAACCTGGAATGCACAAGCGCAATAGCAGTCTCCATGGACTCATCGCTCAGGTCGGGAAAATACTTCTCAAGCTGCCACGTGGTCAGCATTCCTTTATATACGACCGTCCTGTAGGAAAGGCTGCACACATAAAAAAAACTGCCCCCGGGCACATCTGAAAATCTGATCTCGTTACCGGCGCGTTTACAGATGATGTAAAGCTTTCTCTCAAAGTCCATTCCCGGCTGAGTCTTCGTGCCTCTTTTAATAAAGACCTGCTTTATCCCCGGCTCGCAGGACAGCGCCGTCTTCCCCAGTGATTCGTTGTTAACAGGAACGTCTCTCCACCGAAGGACCTCCTGTCCTTCTTCTCTGACTATTTTTTCAAATATCTCCGTAGCCAAGCCTGCCTCATCTTCCCTGGGAGAGATAAAGAGCATCCCTACTCCATAATCGTCATAGTCCGGCAGAGTCGCTCCCAGCGTCTTTTCAAAGAACTTATGCGGCTTCTGCATTAATATCCCGGCACCGTCGCCGGTGTTCGGTTCGCATCCGCACGCCCCCCTGTGCTCCAGGTTATTCAGGATTTCAATAGCCTGTGCAACTATTTTGCGTGACCTTCTGCCCTTAATGTCAACGATGAACCCAATACCACAGGAATCATGTTCAAAACTTGGGTCATACAGTCCCTGCCTGTGTGGAAATGCAGAATCTTTCATAAAAACAACCTCAACACTTTAAGATTAACTATAACATATAAACACCTTTTAAAAAGAGTGGGGATGTTCATTAACCTGTTTTTCCAAAAAAAAACGTCCCGCTGCTTTGCAAATTAGTGTATAATATATTTTTAATTTTGTGTTTCAGGAGGACCTTATGGTTCAGATAATGTGCTGGCTGGATTCTGAAGATTACTGGAACCTGCATAACATGCACGAGAATAATCAAACCATAGATTATTACGTTTATAAGTTCAACGTTGAGGACAGTTCGGAAGCTCCCGACCCAACTCCGGTAAGCGTGCTCGTGATTGAGATGGTTAACGCAAGTCTCGCGATAGGATTTGCTCTGTCCCCTCATGTTAAAATTGAAAAAGAGTTTCAAGTTGGTTTTATATGTCAGGAAAGGCCCGATAAGGATATTCCACTTGTGTGCAAGATCTCAGATGAGGTGAAAACTGCCAAGTATGCCGGAACCGACGTTCACAGGTTTGAGTACATAGGATTTTCATTGGAAAAATTTTATGAAAACAAGGGCGCTAAATTTTACCTTCATGATCTCAGACCTAAAAAGCGGATGTAAAAACCTGCCTTCCGAAGAGCTGCTGCTCAGAGATATTTAATGCCTAAGAAAAAAAACAAGATCGTACTAGCCTATTCCGGTGGACTTGATACGTCTATTATACTGAAATGGCTTATAAAAGAATACAAAGCTGAGATCATAGCCTACGTGGCCGACCTGGGGCAGAACGAAGACGTTGAAGAAATAAGAGAAAAGGCTATAAAAACAGGTGCCAGCAAGGTATTCGTTGAAGATCTGAAAGAAGAGTTCGTCAGAGATTTCGTCTATCCCGCCATCAAATCAAGTGCCGTATACGAAGGGACTTATCTGCTTGGCACGTCACTGGCAAGGCCCCTTATAGCAAAAAGGCAGATAGAGATAGCCGAGAAGGAAAAAGCTTTCGCCGTCTCTCACGGAGCAACGGGAAAAGGCAATGATCAGGTTAGGTTTGAGTTAACTTTCTATTCACTGTCTCCTCATATAAAGGTAATTGCTCCCTGGAGAGAGTGGAAGTTCAGATCAAGGAACGATCTTATAAAATTCGCAAGGAGCAATAAAATTGACGTGCCGGTCACGCAGGAAAAACCATACAGCTGCGACAGAAACCTGATGCACGTAAGCTATGAAGGAGGAGTGCTTGAAGATCCCTGGGCGGAGCCGCCGGAATCAATGTTTGAAATGACCGTGTCTCCGCAGGACGCTCCAGATAAGCCAACTTTTATAGAAATTGAATTTAAAAAAGGAGAACCGGTGAAAGTTGACGGCAAAAAGCTGTCTCCTGCTAAACTGCTGTCTAAACTGAACGACGTTGCCGGCAGGAATGGAATAGGGAGAGCAGATATAGTTGAAAACCGCTTTGTTGGAATGAAATCAAGGGGCGTTTATGAAACTCCGGGCGGAACGCTTCTGCACATAGCGCACAGAGCGGTGGAATCACTCACTATGGACAGGGAAGTTATGCACTTGAGAGATTCTCTTGTACCAAAGATCGCCAGGCTTATATACTACGGCCTGTGGTACACCCCGGAAATGGAAATGCTGATGGCCGCAGTTACAGACTCGCAGAAAAACGTTGAGGGAGTGGCAAGGTTAAAACTATATAAAGGAAACGCCTCGGTTGTGGGACGCAAGTCCAGAAAATCCCTTTACCTCGCGGACCTTGCGACTTTTGAAGAAGACAAAGTGTACGATCAGTCAGACGCCACGGGTTTTATAAAGTTAAATGCCCTCAGGCTCAAGACCAAAAAGCATCTTCAGTAGATGAAAGCAAGCGATTTTGACTACCACCTTCCACAGGAGCTCATTGCAAAATACCCTGTAAAAAAAAGAGACCAGTCCAGGCTGCTCGTTCTAAATAAAAGTAACGGCCGCCTAACCCACAGCAGATTCTTCAATATTACCGACTATCTGAAAGAAAAAGATCTGCTTATTCTCAACAACACACGGGTAATTCCTGCAAAGATCGCCGGATGGACACAGGGCAGTAAGACAGAGGTACTTCTCACCAGTAAAATCTCCGATAAAAAGTGGAAACTTTTAGTAAAAAACCCGAAAGAAAACTGCGTGATTGATTTCAACGATGGAGTAAGGGGCGTATTATCAAAAAACCACTCAAACGAGTGGGTGATCAGGTTCAACAGACCAGTTGAAAAATATATAAATGATTTTGGTGAAATGCCGCTTCCGCCGTATATACACCGCCCGCCGGTAAAAGAGGACAGAAAAACATATCAGACGGTTTATGCAAAGACGGAGGGAGCAATAGCGGCCCCCACGGCAGGACTTCACTTTACAGAGGAGCTGCTTGAAAGGATCAGAGAAGCTGGCGTGGAGGTGAAATTCATAACGCTTCACGTGGGAATTGGAACGTTCAGGCCCGTTAAGTCAGAAAACATTGCAGACCATTCAATGCACAGAGAGCTTGTGGAAATCCCGGAGGATACGTTCAGCTCCGTATTAAAGGCAAAAGAGAGTTCAGGAAAAATAGTGGCGGCCGGAACAACGGTCGTCCGGGCACTTGAGTCAGCTGTTAAATTTGATTCCCTGACTTTCAACACTGAGCTGTTTATATATCCCCCGTATGACTTTCAGTTCGTTGACGCTATGATCACCAATTTTCACCTGCCAAGATCAACCCTGCTGATGCTTGTATCGGCGTTTTGCTCAAAAGATATGCTGTTTACGGCGTACCGAGAGGCAATAAATAAAAAGTACAGATTGCTGAGCTATGGCGATGCAATGTTTATTTATTGATAAAATCAAGCTAAAATTCATATAATCTAAATCCCAACGGAGGTATTCATGTCGTCACTAATTACAGGAGCCACTGGATTCATTGGTTCTCACATCGCGCGAAAACTTGTGGAAAGAGGAGAGAAGGTCAAGGTGCTTCTAAGAAAAACCAGTAAAACAAGCAACATTGATGACCTGAACGTTGACAAAGTCTATGGAGATATACTTGATAAAGAATCGGTTATAAAGGCCCTGCAGGACTGCGACACTTTATATCACTCGGCGGGATTTGTTTCCTTCAGAAAAAAGGATTACGGCAAGATGGAAAATATAAACGTTCAGGGTTCAAAAACGGTTCTTTCTGCTGCTGTTGAGGCGGGAGTTAAAAGAGTTGTTTTCACAAGCAGCGTAGCCGCACTCGGACCCGGGCCGGAAAACGGCTGCGTGACCGAGGACACAGTAACGGACTTTCGTTCTGCAGGTATTGGATACATGAACGTAAAGAGCGATGCTGAAAATGCAGCTCTTGAGTTTTGCTCACAGGGGCTTGACGTGGTTATTACAAATCCCTCAGTAGTTCTCGGAGCAGGGGACATTTATATGTCCAGCGCCGGATCAGTTCTGTGGTATTGCAAAAGACGCTTTCCCGGATACCTGGATGGAACGTTAAACGTTACGGACGTTGAAGATGTGGCAGAGGGGCATATACTCGCCGCTGAAAAAGGAAAGTCCGGAGAACGGTACATCTTAGGTAATACCAACCTGACGGTACAGGAGTATTTCAATTTACTTGAGAAAGTGACCGGGATTCCTTCACCGAAACTGAAAATACCTTACGCCTTTGCTTACGCGACTGCTTATCTGACCGAGCGGATTCTGGGATTTGATTTTCCCAATATGTCAACCATGGACGTGGACTCGGTCAAGCTAACGCGGTACAATTGGCACGCAGATAGTTCAAAAGCCCAGCGAGAACTCGGATATACTACAACTCCCATAGAAGAAACGGTGAGAAAGACCGTAGAGTGGTTTAAGAAAAATGGGTATCTGGACTAGAGTTCAGTGAAAAATCTTAGGAAAAAGAAGCAGAAAGAAGGATCTTTTATTTAGAAATTCTAAAGGAGCTACATCAATAGCAATGCCCGGAAACACGTTTGGAAGATTATTCAGAATAACAACCTGGGGAGAGTCCCACGGAAAAGCCGTAGGAGTAGTGCTTGATGGATGCCCAGCCGGACTCAGAATATCAGAGAAAGAAATACAGGTTGAACTTGACAGAAGAAGACCTGGGCAGAGCAGTATAACAACGCAGAGAAAGGAACCGGACAAGGTTGAGATACTGTCCGGCGTTTTTGACGGCAGAACAACGGGAACTCCCATCTCCATGATAGTTAAGAACATTGACGCTATCTCCAGATCCTACGAAGAGATAAAAGACACCTACAGACCAGGACACGCTGACTTTACCTACGACCAGAAATACGGGCTCAGAGATCACAGGGGAGGGGGCAGATCTTCAAACAGAGAAACGGTGGGAAGGGTTGCCGCCGCGGCAATAGCAAAGAAAATACTGAACAAAAAGGGAATAAAAACTATTGGCCACGTAAAACAGATCGGAAATATAGAAGCCGAAAAATTTGACGCCAGACAGATTGAAAAAAATCCTGTCAGATGTGCAGATAAAAAAAAGGCATCTGAAATGGCAACTCTGATAGAAAAAGTCAGAAAAGAAGGGGATTCAGTAGGTGGGGTCGTTGAAGTGGTGTCCACCGGTATGCCAAAGGGACTTGGGGACCCCGTGTTCAACAAACTGGATGCTGATCTTGCGTCAGCTTTAATGAGCATCGGGGGAATCAGAGGATTTGAAGCCGGCCTTGGGTTTGCCGTAGCGGACAAAAGAGGCTCTGAAGCAAATGACCTGATGTATAAAAAGAAAGACGGTAGGCTGGGATTTAAAACAAACAACGCCGGGGGCATCCTTGGTGGCATATCAAATGGGGAAAACCTTATAGTCAGAATAGCAGTCAAGCCAACTTCTTCAATATCAAAAGAACAAAAAACAGTGGACAAAAAAGGCCGCGCTAAAAAGCTGGTGGTAAAAGGAAGGCATGACCCCTGCCTTTGTCCAAGAGCAGTGCCCATTGCAGAAGCTATGGTTAACCTGGTTCTGATCGATCATCTTCTTGCATACAGAATTACCAGAGCATAGACCGTGCTTTGAAACAGTCACGAAGTTCAGCCATGTGCGGAAACTTAATAAGAGGAAAGAAAAAAGAACAAAAATGAGCATTAATTTTAAGATCTTTGCGGAAAATGAGGTGATCTACTGCGGAAGTTTCAGTGAACTTCCAAAAGAAGACAGAAAAAATATTGTTGAAGCGCTGGATGAATGGGGCGAAATACTCAGTAAAGGCGGACTGAACGAGATGATATTCTCATTACTTGCACGGTACAGCCAAAAACAGTATGAGTGCCTTCAGTGCGAAACCGCCGTTAATGACGGCAGCACCTGTCCTGACTGCGGAGAGATGCTGTCTCAAAGAAACGTACATCCGCAGAACGAAAAAATATCTTTACTGCTGAACTGTATCGGCATGATAACACATCTGGAGGTTGAACGACCGTAATGAAAATCATTGTAGAGGGGCAGATATTTCCAAAAATATGGGAAGTTGCAAGTAACGTAAAAAAGATGAGAGACTGCCGCAAAAGCTGGAACCTTGGCGCCGGTACAATGAGTTACTCAGTCTACGAAGTTACTCTTCCGGAGGATACTAAAAGAGAGGGTAATTACTTCATAACTCCGCAAGGCGTCAAACTCTACTATAGCCAGGGCAGCCAGTATGGAGTTGATTATCTGATTTCAGATATAGACAGCGACTCACTCACCTGCAAACATTTTCAAGAGGACTAATTACCAGCAGTCTCATACTGATTTCACAGAGATTCATTTAAAACTTCAGTCGCTTTGGTAACGCCCGCTCCAAAATTAAAGTTGTGACCGAGGTTTTTAAGAGTGGACTCTAAAGCGGATATAATCGCTATCGTGTCGTTTGCGTCTATATCTCCAATGTGAGAGAACCTGAATATCTTTCCCTTGGCATGATCCTGCCCACCTGCAATTGTCATACCATATTTGTCTTTCAGTTCTGCAATTATCTTTGCCGCCCCGATCTGTTCTGGCGCAACTCCGACCGTCAATGCGGTGCTTGGAGAATATTTGGCAAACAGCTCTATGTTCATAGCGGTAAGGGCGCCCCTGGATGCCTGGGAC
>CAZUNK010000178.1:0-6236 GCA_964622285.1 uncultured Spirochaetia bacterium | reverse complement strand
GTCCGCTTTGCTGTGAGTAGTTTCCATCTTTAAACATTTGATCCGCGGGATGCCTTATCTCCCCTCTCCTTTTAACGTTCAGTTCTTTTTCTGCTTTGTAATCGGCAAGCGGAGTGTAAGTGGACTTGAGCTTTATCTCTCTCTTGTTTCTATCAGTACTGAGAACAATTTTTAAATCCTGTTTTTTCCATGTCCACACGTCATAAGAACCAATAGTATCTTTAGATGTGAAATCCCCGAAATCAGCCGCTATGCTCTTTAAGAACTCATTTCGGACTTCAGTAAACCGTTCTCTTTTTAACTTCTTAATAATAAAAGAGGTAGACATGAGTTTATCATCGTAAAACTCCAGTTTTGTCCTTTGGGCAGTTTTGTTAACGTCGCTTATGTATGGATATTCATTAATAGATCCATTAAAGGAAATTGTCCTGATCTCCTTTGAATCAACCTCGTCTCTTAATATCTCCCGGTTATTACCAACTATGAGCTTTTTTGCATTTTTACCAGACATGCCAAACTCAAGTTCAAGTAAAGGACTCAGTCCGCCGTTATCTGAGTAAGCGCTGGAAGAGAGAATTAAAAAGGACGGTAACAGCAAAAACAGTGCACAGATCAGTGTTCTAAACTTATTCAGGTCCATAAGATTACAAGTTAGCAAATTAAAGGTATAAATCAAGTAAAATAAATAAGCTGTCAAATAAAATTCTATCTATAAAACATAACAACTATGAAAGTTATAAGCGTAATAGGTCCTTCAAAGGCTGACCCTGAACTCAAAGAGGTAGCAAAGCAGCTGGGAAGAGAGATAGCACAAAGAGATTTTGCGGTGTTATGCGGCGGAATGGGAGGAGTTATGGAATCGGTGTGCAGGGGAGCAAAATCAGCAGGCGGATTGACCATAGGAATACTGCCCGGGGAGACGATGCACGATGCAAATTCATACCTGGACATACCGATCATCACAGGCATTGGACAGGCTAGAAACCTTATCGTTGCACTGAGCGGAAACGTTATAATTGCAATAGGCGGGGGATTTGGCACACTGTCCGAGATCTCACTCGCCCTAAAATTCAACAAGATAGTAATTGGTATAAACACATGGGACGTCTCCCCTGAAATTCACTCTGTTTTCAGTGCAGCAGAGGCAGTTGAGTTGGCTGCTGATTATTTGAACAATGGAAAAACGCAAAAGGAGCGCAAATGAAAGAAATAGAAAAGATGATAAGAAACGTTGAGAACTTCCCCCAGGAGGGAATAACGTTCAGAGATATTACCCCGTTGCTACAAAACGCAAGATCGTTTGAACGCACAATACAGCAAATGGCGGAATTCGTCAAAGACAGGGAAATAGACTATTTTGTCGGAATTGAGTCCAGAGGTTTCATCTTTGCCTCCGCCCTTTCCATGATGCTGTCAACGGGCCTTGTAGTAGTGAGAAAACCCGGAAAGCTACCCAGCGTGACTGTAAAGGCATCATACGAACTGGAGTACGGGCAGGACTCACTTGAGATACATAAAGATGCAATAACGGAAGGGAAAAAAGTGATTGTAGTGGATGATCTGCTCGCTACAGGAGGTACTGCTGAAGCCGCAGGCAATCTTGTAAGGCAGTTAAGAGGTAATCTCGTTGGTTATCTCTTTCTGATAGAATTGACAAAATTAAAAGGTGCTGAGAGGCTGGACTCTCCAAATATCTGGTCAGTTCTCAAATACAGTGATTAAACACAATGACGAGCATTGATGTAAAGCTGAAAGGCATCGTTGACAACTCTTATAAAATAATCATAAGGGCGGGCATATTAAATGAACTTGCCGAGGAACTTGGGCAGTCTCCTCTTGGATTTTTCTATGCGATCATAACCGACTCCAAAGTAAAAAACCTTTATGGAACAAAATTAGAAACTCTTCTTCTGCAACGCTTTCCCAACGTACTGCTAATAGATTTTCCCATGGGAGAAAAGCAGAAAAACAGAGATATTAAAGCAGGCATAGAAGACAGTATGCTAGAAGCCGGTTTCGGACGGGATTCTGCAATAATTGCGCTGGGAGGCGGCGTAGTTGGAGACATTGCCGGTTTTGTTGCCTCAACCTACACAAGAGGCATCCCCTACATACAAGTACCAACCACACTTGTGGCATGCGTTGACAGTTCAATCGGGGGAAAAACAGCAGTTGACACAAAGCACGGCAAAAACCTTATTGGTACGTTCTATCAGCCCAGGCGGGTCTACATAGACGTTAATGTATTAAAGACCCTGGAGCCAAGGGAGATCAGAGAAGGAATAGCTGAAATAATAAAGTACTCGGTTATCGCAGATAAGCGCCTTTTCAGCATGCTTGAGAAAAAAATTGAAGAACTGTTCGAATTTAACGAAGACCTTTTAACGGAAACCATTATAAGGTGCTGCAAGATCAAATCCAGAGTAATAAAGGAAGATGAAAAAGAATCAAACCTAAGAAAAATACTGAATTTTGGGCACACCATTGGGCATTCAATAGAAAAGCTGTCAGATTATAAGCTAAGTCACGGCAATGCAATCTCCATTGGCATGGTCCTTGAAGGTAAAATAGCAGTAGAGCTGGAATTATGGAACAAAGACGACCTGGCAAGATTAGAAATATTACTGAAACGCGCCGGCCTACCTACCGAAATGCCTTTTAGCGTTCAAGCCCACGAACTGATAGAGAATATGAAAATTGACAAAAAATCCCGCAGAGGAACCGTGCAGATGGTACTGCCTTCGGCGATCGGAGAAATGTTCACAGAAAACGGAGAATATTCCATAAAGATTGACGATGCTGTAATCAGAAAAATCCTTTAACTGCAACCACTAAAATCCTTGCCTGACGTTATACTAGACATATCAACACATGATCTTCCAATAAACTCCCATGATATTTTTGGGAATTTTAACAAAACCGCACTTGAAATCGGATTTGGGAAAGGAGAGTTTATAATTGAGCTGGCCGCAAAGAACAAAGACTGGAATTTTATAGGAATTGAGATCAAAACCTACAGATTCAAAAAAGCCGTCCATTTTGCCTGTAAAAACAATATAGAAAATTTAAAACTTCTTCACTGTGATGCAAATATTGCAGTTGAGCAGGTTTTTGAAGATGGAACTTTTGATAACATATACATTAATTTTCCTGACCCATGGCCTAAGGACAGACATAAAAAACACAGAGTTATAAATAAGGTGTTTCTGGAGCGCCTGAGGGCACTGATGAAAAAAGGAGGTATCGTGGAATTTGTCAGCGATCATGCTGAATACGTAAGTCATACCATTGAACAGTTCAAACTAAATCCGAATTTCAAAAATATCTCAGGTAATGAAACCTTGGATATAAAAACGGACAACAGACCATCTACAAAATACGAAAAACAGTTCATTGAAGAGAAAAAAAGAATCTACTACCTGACTTTTCAAAAAGTGTTAGATTTATAATTACTTTAACAAAGCGCCTGAAGGAGCATCTAAAATATGAAATTCTCAAATGCTTTATTGATCTTGCTGGTTCTTTTCCTCACCAGCTGCGCAGGACAGCATAATACGCCTGGTTACATTTTTGAGATAATCTTTATCGTAATTCCAATTGCAGTTATCGGTCATTACCTGCACAAAAACATTGAAACTGCAAATGAGTCCATTTACATCGTTGAAGGACAGATCAAGCGGGTGCTGGCAAAGTTAGAAAAACTTGAAGAAAGTATAGATAAAATGTCCGATCCCGATTCTAAAAAAAGAACGAAAAAGCAGTAGTGCCCTCTTACTCCGGAGCGTCTTTGTATCTGCTGGGAACAGCTGAAGCATTATCGGTGATATGTATTACCCCTCTCTCATCAACCCAGCGAAAAAACTTTGATTTTTTGCCCGACTTTGAGGGAGAAGAGGAAGATTTATATGAATAATCCCTGGGCGTGTAACTATTGTATGAGCCGGTGTTTACTTTATTAACATCTTTCTGAGCTTCTTTTCTTTTTCTCTGTATCTCTGCATTGATCTCTTTATTGCTGGGAAGGCTATCGGATGGCTTAACAAAATTGCTCAGATCCTTCCTGGAACCTTCTCCAGTACCCGTCCCAAGAGTGGAATTACCGTATGGATCAAGATCCTCCGACGGCTTTATAACAGGATCGGGGTAACTACTTGGATCACCTGGATTGAATGCACCTGAACCACCAGCACTTTGTGCATAAGTTGTAAGACACAAAAAATTCAGTGCGGACAATACAAGCAGAATTACCTTCATTTACCATGTCCTCAGTTAATATCTGACCTGCTTAGAGTGTAACATTTAACCTGCAGGTAATCAACCTGACGCCTCTTTAGAATTGACACTATATATAGCAAACTGTATTTTGTTAAGTCATGGGCGAATTCAAAGCTTGGTTCAGTTGTATAGATGAGAATTGTGAAGAGGTCTATGCTTTGGACGAAATCGTTTATCGCTGCAGAAAATGCGGAAATCTTCTGGAGGTCGTCCACGACCTAAAACCTTTAAAAGCAGTATCCAGCAAAGAGTGGAAAGAGCAGTTTGACAACCGCTACAGAAAGCAGAATTGGCCCTATGGAAGTTCCGTCTGGGGCAAGAAAGAATGGGTTTGTCCAATAGTGGAAGACAAGAACATCGTCTCAATGTATGAAGGTGCCACAAATCTGTTCTGGGCTGAAAGATTTGGAAAGCAGATCGGAATGAACGATGTATGGATAAAGATGTGCGGGAACAGCCACACTGGTTCCTTCAAGGATCTCGGTATGACCGTTCTGGTTTCTGTAGTAAATCAGATGCGAAACGATAACAGGGACATACCTGCTGTAGCCTGTGCCTCCACGGGCGACACTTCGGCCGCTCTGGCTGCTTACTGCGCGTTTGCAGAAATTCCCGCGATAGTATTTTTACCAAAAAACAAGGTGTCAATAGCTCAGCTCGTACAACCTATTTCCAACGGAGCGATCGTTCTGTCCCTTGACACCGATTTTGACGGTTGCATGGACATGGTTCAAAGAGTAACTGCCGAGAAAAACATATACCTTGCTAATTCTATAAACTCTCTGAGAATTGAAGGACAGAAAACCATCAGTATTGAGCTTTGTCAGCAGTTTGACTGGGAAGTTCCCGACTGGATCATAATACCTGGAGGTAACTTAGGGAACATTTCGGCATTGGGTAAGGGATTTAAAATAATGTACGATCTGAAACTGATAAACAGACTTCCTAAAATAGTCTGCGCTCAGTCTCAGAACGCAAACCCGTTATACCTGAGCTACTTAAAGGGTTTTGAGGAATTTCATCCCATAAAGGCTAAAAAAACCCTTGCCAATGCCATTCAGATTGGAAATCCGGTAAGCATAAACAAAGCTATCAAAATGCTGAAGGAGTTTGACGGCATAGTGGAGCAGGCATCTGAGAAAGAACTTTCGGACGCAGCCGCACTGGTTGACAGAACCGGGACTTTTAATTGTCCTCACACGGGCGTGGCACTTGCCGTATTTTTAAAGCTGCATCAAAAAAAGCTTTTTGACCCAAAAGACAAAGTCGTAATAATTTCAACGGCACACGGACTAAAATTTGTTGAATTCAAGATCGGCTACCATAAAAAAGAGCTGGACGGTATCGTTCCAAGCCATCCAAATCAGCCTATTGAACTTCCAAATGAATACAACACGGTCATTGACGCCATAAACAGAAACTTGTTTAACTAAAAAAGTTAGAAATGGATTGGTTGAATTTGTATAAATCTGATTTTGAGATTAAGGGTATATGGGAAGGTGAATGATAATAGTTTGTGAAACATTGTTTTTATACTTTGTATTATAAGTTGAATTAAAAGAACGGAACTATTATTCCCACACAACCTGCCTGTTTTTTTAGATTGAGCGTCCTTGAAACATGCAATTTCACTTACGCGGACTATATGTTATTACAGACGAGAACTTGATAGAACGCGAAAATTTTCTCAGCGCGGTAGAATCCGCTATAAAGGGAGGAGCGAGCATAGTTCAACTGAGAGAAAAAACCTCAGACGAAGATGAAATAATATCGCTGGGGAGGAACTTGCTGAAAATAACCAAGAAATACAACATACCACTGATAATTAATGATTTACCCAAGGTCGCCCGTGAAATCACAGCAGACGGGGTTCATCTTGGCAAGAACGACCCGGACGTTAAAACGGCAAGAGAAATTTTAGGAGATGACAAGATCATAGGGGTTTCGTGCTACAACTGTAT
>CAZUNK010000177.1:0-2202 GCA_964622285.1 uncultured Spirochaetia bacterium | reverse complement strand
ATTCTCAAACAGGTCGCCCAGTATGTACACTGCGCCTGCCTTGCGCGCCGGACCGTCGAAAAACTGCCTGAATAATTCTATCTTGTCAGGCCGTTCGGTCGATAAATGCAGGTCGGAGATAAATAACGTGTCCATCAGGCGGTAGTGTCTCAGTTTAACTTTCCCGATTCTTATATTTTGTTCCAGGCTTCGGACCGGGACGCTTCGGGGCTGGAGTCGCTGCATCAATCAGATCAACAATGAAACCCATATCGTGAAGTGTATCCGTTAATCCGGCCTGCATAGCTGGCGTGACCTTCAACGTCTTGTGAATACGGCAGAAATTATAGTACACAAAGTACAGGGACAGAGCATGAATGTGATTGTCGATCTTCTTGCTGAATGCGTTAGTCAGCCTGGTGAACCGACGCATACTTATGCGCATGGTCAGGTTATGCCGTTCTACGTGGCTGGTCGATACATCCTCGCGGACAGGCTGGCCGCTTACCTGCTCGCGCCGTGCGCCGATGCAGGTTGCAGGACTGTAACGAATCTGCTCATCCTTCGGGGCGTTGCCGTACAGCTTCACCAACTGGGCATAATCCACGTCCCCGCCGAATGCACCTTCTACGGCGTCCAAATAAGCCCTGTGTCCGTCTGTCGTCAACTGCACGCGGTCTGCCAGCCTTGCCCTTACATCATCCATGAACTCCAAAGCATATTCGCTGTCATGACCACCAACCAGATAAGAGATAATCAGCTTGCTATCGGAGTCCAGGGCCGCCCAGGTCCAGACATCGCCGGTGCCTTTCGGTGCGGCAACGGCATATTCCACGTTCTTCTTCTTGGTATAGCAGAATGACCAGATTTCATCACACTGGACACGCTTGGCATGGACGTTGCGAACCGTGTCGTTGTGATACTCGGCACAGGCCAGGCCAGCATCGATCAGTAGCTTGTTAATGGTGTTGATGGATGCACCCGTAATACGGCTGATAGAGCGCATGGAAGAACCTTCAACGAGCAGGTTCAAAATGGTTTTACGTTGTTCTCTGTTTAATTTATTCAGGCTGACAGTATAGGAAATGCAACCCTATATGTCAAGCATTATTTTCATTTTAAATTTAAGAAAAATATTTGAAATTTCCTTTTCAATCGCTAGTTTTTTATATAAACTGTAATTTATGACGCAATTAACAGCCCCACTAGAAAGCGCAACCCGAAAGAGAATAGATGGGATGTTAAACAATCTCGGCTGGAAAACTGACGAATTTAAAAAAGACTGCAACGTGTTCACTGAAAGACCAAGAACCGTCCAGGAAAGAGAGAAGATTAAGAGCGCGTTTCCAACCGGAAAATATCCTGATTATGTGCTTTATAAATCTGAATCCTTTGAACCTTTAGCGGTAATAGAAGCAAAGAGACTTGGGCAAAATTTACAAAAAGCAATTGGTCAAGCTGAGGATTATGCAAAATGCCTGGGTATAAAAATCATATTTGCTGTTGATGGAGCAATTATAGAAGCCAGGGAAATAAAATCTGGTAATAATCTCAAGCTAGATGGACAACTTATAACAAACTTAATTAGCGAAAAACTACTTTTAAATTTTGTAGAACAGGGGGCTAATGTTTTATCCCCGGAAGAGATTACACATACAAAGAATGAACTTATTGAAATTTTTTCATACGCAAACGATCTGTTAAGACAAGAGGGAATGCGTGAGGGTGTTGAAAGATTTACAGAATTTTCCAATTTATTATTTCTCAAACTTATTGATGAAATAGAAAATGATAGGGAGGAACAAGGGGAAACAAGAAGATTGGAAAAAAGATATTGCTGGAGCAATTACTGCAATAAAGAAGCGGAAGACCTTTTAGACTATTTGAATGATACGGTATTACCGAAACTTGTTGGGAAGTACAATCACAGTGGGGATGTTTTTGAAAATAACTTAGGAATTAAAAATGCAACTATTTTAAAAAAAATAGTTGATAAATTATCAGAACTTACCTTATCGAATACTGATAGTGATATCAAAGGAGATGCGTTTGAATATTTCCTAAAAAATTCTATTAGTGTGGGGAACGACCTGGGAGAATATTTTACACCGCGCCATATTGTTAAGCTGATTGTCGGCCTGGTCGATCCAAAATATGGAGATAAAGTTTATGACCCATGTTGTGGGACAGGCGGGTTTCTTATAGAGGCATTTCACCATATTA
>CAZUNK010000176.1:0-7686 GCA_964622285.1 uncultured Spirochaetia bacterium | reverse complement strand
ACTTCCCGTGAAGTATTACAGGACCTGTGGGATGCGGGCCTTCGGACCATACCGGGCGGCGGAGCTGAAATTCTGACGAACAGGATGAGAAAAAAGATCAGTCCGCTTAAAATAGACGCTGACAGGTGGATGGAGATAATTTCACAGGCCCATGACATAGGATTTAAAACCACAGCAACCATGATGTTCGGCCACTTTGAAGATGATGAAGATATTGTAGAGCATCTGACGCGGGTAAGAGACCTGCAGGACAGGACCGGTGGCTTTCTTGCTTTTATACCGTGGATATTCAAGCCCAGAAATACTTTTCTGGAGAAAAAACTGCCAAACGAAATTGGAGGAGACAGGTATCTAAGGGTACTGTCAGTTTCCAGAATATACCTTGATAATTTCAAGCACATACAGGGGTCATGGTTCACTCAAGGCAAGAAGATGGGGTCAATAACCATGTACTACGGTGCAAGTGACCTTGGCGGAACCTTATTTGACGAGAACGTTCTGGCCTGCGCAGACAACAAGAAAAGGTCAACGGTCGATGAACTGGTTCACATGATAAGATCAGCAGGATTTCAGCCGGCTCAGCGCAACACCTACTATGAGATAATAAAACATTTTTGAACAAACCTTCAAAAAACCAGAGCACTCTTTACAAAGCGGGTTTTTTACTACATAATTCAGCATAATGAGAATCCCCACATACCGAGCCTGTTTCCACTTTGTAGTTTTTATGATCTTAACCGCAGCAGTAATATCCTGCGGATCAAGAAGAACGTTTGAAACCCAGGCTCCCACGCAGAAGTTCGGAAGTTTTGAAATAATTGAAATTCCTGATTTTACGTCCGATATTCCAAACTCACCTCCTGATCTTCAGTGGCAGATACCAAATCAGCTTGCTAAAAAGCTCAGGGCAGACCTTACTTTCACAGGGGTGACCAGGTTACCGGTTGATACCTCCCGCAACGTTATGACCATTGATGGAGCCATCGTTGATATAAACCCTCCGGAGTGGTACAAGCAGCTGACCAAGACCGCCAGTGTGGTCATCAGAATAAAATTCATTGATAAAGAAGAAGGAACTTTAATTGCAGAGTCAAAATTTGAAGGCACTGCCAAGTTCGGGCTGCTCAGCGGAAGTATACTCATGGGCGCAAGCGGCAGAGCAACTGATGAAATAGTTGACTACCTGAAGTCCAACTATACAAAATAGGTAACTATACTTTTCTGAAATACGGCTTTATTTCTCACCCCAGGTTCTTTTTAGAAACCCCTCTCTTCCAGACCCGCTTTTGTACATTTTATAACGAATGGGATTTTTCTTATAGTAGTCCTGATGATACTCCTCAGCTTTGTAAAAAGATTTAAAAGGTTCAATAGCTGTAACTATGGGCTTGCTGAATTTGCCTGACTGCGCTAATCTGTCCCTGGACTCTTCAGCCTTTTTTTTCTGCTCGTTGTCATGGTAAAAGATCACCGTTCTGTAATGTTTGCCTTTGTCGGCAAACTGACCATCGACCTGAGTGGGATCAATGTTCATCCAGAACACCTCCAGAAGACTTTTATAGGACACTTCAGCTGGGTCATACGATATCTGTACCGACTCAACGTGGCTCGTTCGTCCAGAAGCCACCTGTTCATAAGTTGGATCAAGTTCGGCGCCCCCGGAGTAACCGGAGATCACCTGGCCAACGCCCTTTAATTTTTCAAATGGTGGCTCCATGCACCAGAAGCACCCTCCCGCCAAAGTAGCTGTTTTTAAACTTTTCTTGTCCGCCATGACCTTTTTCTCCTTCTTAGTATATGCAGCTACAGAGTCTCCGCTCATCTTGTGAGCCAAGATCAACCCAGCTATCATAACAGTTGACAGAACCAAAAAAATGAATCTGAGGTTGTTCAATTTCACCTTCCCCTAGTTTAATTGTGATATACTGATAAAATATAAAATTGCTGCCCGAAAATCAACCTTTCATTAAATGTTATACGTTCTTCTTCTACTTTCCCTACTGATTACCAGCTTTGACGAACTGCGTGCTGAAGAATCCACCTCAATAGGTAATTACACGGCGGGGTGCATTAAAAACGCCTATATGCTTCCCGTTGACGGCTTTGGATACCAGGTGATAAGGACCAGCAGAAAGAGCAACTACGGACACAAGGACCTGGTGGACCTGATCAACAGCCTGGCATCTGAGATCAGAGCAACTTACGATGTGAATTTATTTATAGGAGATCTGTCCAATAAAAACGGCGGTCCTATGCCGAAGTACCACAACAGTCATCAGACCGGCCTGGACGTAGATGTTCTTTATATACACAAGCACGCAAAAAAAGATCAAAGTCGCTACTCAATAAACGAGAGAGAAAAGATGTCCCCAAGGTCAGTTCTCAACAAGTCCCGGACTGCAGTTGATCGTAATAAATGGAGCAGGGTAAATGGCAAGGTATTAAAGCTGGCCGCCTCACAAGGCAACGTTGACCGTATTTTTGTAAATCCATCTATAAAAAAAGAGCTTTGCTCAGTATATAAAAACCAGGCATGGCTTAGAAAGATCAGGCCGTGGTTCAAACATGATGGTCACTTTCATCTAAGACTTAAATGTCCCACTGGCAGCATCAAATGCAGGTCCGGACCAGGTATTCCAGATGGAACGGGCTGCGGAAAAGACCTTGAGAGATGGTTTTCTGAAGACAGACCGAAAATAAACAGAAACAAGAAGACAAAACCGATCCTACCGGAGGAATGCAGAGCAGTTCTTTAGCTCCTGTGAAATTAAACCCTGCTCCCCTCCCCCCTCACAACCTTACTTAACGGAGCTTTTATTTGAACATGGCTCTGCTAACGCTGACTACCTTTTTCTCTTCTTTTTAGAAGAGGCTGATTCTTTTTTAGCTATCATGTCCTTTAAAGCTTTCTGGTCAGATTCAAGGAATTCCTTTATTCTGGTTTGATTGATGCTGCAGACTATTATATGTCCAATTTCAGTATTAACGTCACTGAAGATCCTGATCTTTTTCATGCCCTGCGTCTGCTTCATATTGTCGTTAGTTGGACTGACGTAATGAACGGAAAAGGCTTTGTAACGATGAAAGAGGAACAGACTGATCAAAGTCATTAATCTTTTCTGCCTGAAATCCAGATTAAACGTGTTCTGGTCCCTTACAGAAAGAATTACCTTGCCTTCTCTGTCCTGCAGGGTTTCAAAAATAACGTCCGCCATCTTGGTGTTGGACTTATCAAGAATGTTCAGTTCAAGTACGTTCATACCAACGGTATGAGGCTTTAGTTCCGCCCGTAGTTTTCTATTAATATTGTAGTGTTTTGCCCAAAGACCGATCCATTCCTCAAGCAACTTAGGTGGAACCTCCGTCTGTACAAGATGCTGGAACTGAGTGGATCCTTTGCCCATTGCTTTTGTCGTGGCGGTCCTGCCGGAACTTGCCACCAGCGCTCCATCAAGCCTTGGTCCCCCGACGTGGGTCTGAGGGGTTTTATATGGAGAGTCGATCAATCTCAGCCTTCTCTGTACTCGGGCAAGAGCAAGCATGCCATCCTCCTGAAGTGCCTGCGAAAATTCTTCGGCGGCAAGGCCGTCAATCTGGTGACCACCGTAAGTGATGAAATCAAACACAAACCCCAGCTTTCCAATTGCCTTAGGGAATTTCGTCATCTCCTCATCAGTCATTCCAGTTGTGTCCCAGTTAAACGAAGGGGAAAGGTTATATGCGAGCATCTTTTCAGGATAAACGCTGTGAACTGCGTCTGCGAACTGTTTTGCATCTTTAATATCAGCAGTTTTTGTTTCCATCCACAACAGGTCGCAGAACGGCGCAACGGCCAGAGACTTTGCTATTGCATACTCAATGCCCCCTTTAACCTGATAATAACCCTCCGGAGTACTTGACAGTTCACAATCCCAGACAAGATTAACTCCTATTTCCGCGGCTTTCTGTCTTACATCCTCAATGGAGGCCGTCTTGGCAAACTCTCTCCACTCATCAACCGTTATACTGAAATTTGAACCCTGCTGAAGATTGAACTCCATAATATCAGCAACTGCTTCTCCAATTGTGGTCAGTCCGGACTTTGCTTCCCATATTTTTACAAACTGCGTAACGATTGTATCAAAGGCGTTCTCAAACTCATGGGTATCACCTGTTTTCAGAGCCTTTAAATTAGCGTCAATAAGAGCAAAAATTTCATTTTCCTCAAGCCATTCATTTGCTTTTCTTTCGGCGGAATCAGAAAACTCATAAAGCAGATGACCATTAATGCCCTCCACTCCCTGCTTATTTATCCTTCTTAATATCGCAATGTAACAGCTCTTATAGCTCGGGACGCTCAGATCAGTAGCACCAAGTATAAACGGGTGATCTCTGTTATCGTTCTTATTGTCCAGCAGATTAGCAGCTTCGGCGTCCGTCCTGGCTACGATAATTCCAGGCACTTTCATGATATCTAGCTGAAATCTCGCAGCGTTGAGCCTCTTTATCTGCTCGTCAACTGAAACCAGAACTTTTCCACCCTGGTGACCACACTTTTTTGTTCCAGGTCTCTGATCTTCAATGTGATAGCCGGTTACTCCAACCTCAACGAACCTGCGTATCAGGTTCCTGACGTGCGCATCGCCCCCGTGTCCCGTGTCTGCATCCGCAATAATGAACGGCCTGTAGTCTACCTCAGGCACTTCCGCCCTTTCCTTTGCCGTCATTCTTGATCTCATATATTTCTGGTTCTTATCGGCAGACAAAAGCGCCCTTACCAACGGCGCTGCCTCATCCGGCACCTGACTTAATGGATAGCTCGCAAGATCTGCTCCCTGGTCCTCATTAATGGAACCTTTGGCCGAAGTAGCCCAGCCACCAAGGTATATGCCCTGTATACCTTTTTTCTTCATCATTATGGCCTGTCCGGGCGAATAAGGACCAAAAGTCGTTATCTGCTGACCTTTTTTAAATAAACTTCTTAAGAGATCATAGAACTCCGCTGCCATCTGTCTGGCAATAGAATACTCTCTCTGAATTGTTCCTCTCTGCTCAACGACCTGCCTTGCGGAATAAAGGCGCGTAATTTCTTTAAACCGAGGGGATTTAAAATATTTCTGGGTCTCTTTGATCTCTTTTTCAAATAAATCCATCTGCTGTTTCTCTCCTTAAGTGCTGTATTTATAGTTTAAAATCAAGATTTTCTGTAATTCGTTTTCTTTTTTCCTTAAATTCATCCATGTATAATTTGATTCTTTCCTGCGCGGTACTCAGATCATGATTGTTCAGATTAATATTGAGCAGATCAATGTACCAGGGAGTTTTAAGCTCTTCCATTACGTAGGTTCTCACGATCTCTCTGGCAATGGGAAGAGTGGTATCCTTGGATATGTCGTATACGTCCTTGTCCTTGGCGCTGCGCAGCTTCTGATATTCTTCCTCCAGAAGTTTCTCAAACAGCTGAGCGGTAAACACGTCCCCTTTTTTTACCCCTGTTTCAGGATCGTCTTCCGTTATCTTTGCTCCCTTGTGTATCCACTCCCAGAGTATGCTCAACCTTATTTCACCGGTAGCTGCATCTTCCATAAGATAAAGGATGTTGTCATCTTCAAAAAAATCCGCAGGTTTAAGAGCAGCTGCCTGAAAACCCTGTCCAAAAGCGTTTCCGTACTGAAGTCCCACGCTCAGCAGGTTCCTTGCTCCTCTGATCGTTCTTGGGGCTGGTTCAAGTTCGGTCAACTTCATATCGTCCTGCTGTGTATAGGTAAGTGGAGGAAATTCTCTGCCAAGTTGATTGTACTCTCCCACTTTTTCCCAAACTGGCCTTACGATGTGGACCATCTTCCAGTGAGCCACCCACTTGCCACTTGCACCTTCTCTCCGCTCACGTTCTGCGCCGGCAACCGCTTTGGTCATACTGCTGGACACTCCCTCTTCACTCCCAACCGGAATGTTGGGCTCCATGCCTCCCTGCCACAGCGCATAGTTATTATTTATATCCGGCGTGTTTACCGCCCTGCGAACGCGGTCCTCGTAGTTTTTCATGTAAGCGTACGTCATTGTAATTGATTCAATATTGGGATTTATGAAACTTTCATCCCATCCCATTGCATCCGCCACGCTGTTTATGTAATCCCATCTGCCGGTATTGAACCCCACAAAATGCTTCCCAAGCGCCGCCCTGATCTCCATGAGCTGATAGGTCTCTTCAAGCTGCTCGATCAGAACGTAAACTTTAATGGTTCCGGTTAGCAGGCCCAGATGCTCCTCAAGCGCAGACAGAAGTTTGTTCCAGAAAGCTGCCTCCGCCGCCGTCTGTATCTTTGGTAAATAAAGAACGAGGGACCTTTTGTTTTTCGTCAGCTCCTTATAGACGTTTGTAATATATAAAACCACATCCACTATGGAGGCGGACATTGCCAGACCGTCTTTATCCCTTACGTGCCTGTCGTCAAGATGCAGCCCTCTTGCACGAAAGATTATGGTTGTGAAATCAAGCTGCTCGCTCCAGTTCTCAATTATATCGCGTCCAAAGAACTCGTTTCCCCACCTGTTCATCGTACCTGCAATTTTCTCAGCAACACCTAAGAACACCGGGTCTTTATGGACTGCAAGTTTCAGATTTCTGATGTTATCAAGGGACATGCTGTTTATCTGTCCAAGCGCATCCTCTCCATCAAACATCCATCCATCTGCGCCCGATAGGAGGGCGTAGGCCACGTTCCTTATGCTTGATTCCACGGGGGAGCTGGGTTTTGCGGCCGGGCCCGTTCCCTGTATCCACTGCCTTTGAAGGTCGTGAGGTATCTCACCTCCTTCAAATTTACCATCTCTTGCGTCCTGAACTTTAATACTCGTTCCCGGTATCAGATCATCCGGACTTAAAAAACCAATCCTCTCTTTATTTTCATACCTGGATTTCCTTCTTAGATACCTTTTCTCCATTAGATCTTTCTGATCTTTATTGAATCTGGAAAGAACTTCCAAAGCCTTCAGCGCTTCAGGCGTATAAACGTCCGGGTACTGGTCCGTTAAGTCATCTCTGATGTGCAAACTCATGATATGCTCTCCTCGGATGAAAATAAAGTTTACAAGTATACAAAAATCAGAAGAAAAAAACAGTTATTATTTAAACAATTTCAACATTTGTGAGTAAAAAACCTAAATCACTGCTGTTCTCCTTAAATTCATGACAAAGAAAATCATACTTTATCGTCACGGAAAGTCCGACTGGGCTGCCTCTTATGGTTCTGACCACGACCGGCCTCTTGCCCAAAGAGGCATTGAAAGTGCCAAGACAATGGGAAAACTACTGAAAAACCGCGGTCAGATACCTGCCCTTGCAATTACATCCACCGCCATCAGAGCTAAAGATACCCTCGCTATATCAATGCTTGCAGGTAAATGGGAATGCGACGTAACGGAAGATAAAACGCTTTACTACGGATCAACTGAAGAGATTTTTGAGACCATAAGGTCCATTTCAGACAAATACAGCAGCGTTATTTTAGTAGGACATGAACCAAAATGTTCCACTCTTACAAATCTAATGGCAGGTGGAGGCAGCGTTATATTTAAAACTGCCACAATGGCAAGAATAGACTTTAATGTGGAGAAATGGGAAAAAGTAAAACTGGGTGAAGGTAACCTTAAATGGCTATGGAAACCTTAATTCTTCATTAAAAAGTAATGTAATTGAAATAATAC
>CAZUNK010000175.1:0-4136 GCA_964622285.1 uncultured Spirochaetia bacterium | reverse complement strand
CAGATAGACTTTCCCGAAGAAGATATAGATCCTTTGGTGAGAGAGGATATGAAGAACAGATCCACTAAGCTTTTAGAAGACATCTCAGGTTTTATTGAAACTTTTAATGCAGGAAAAATAATAAAAAACGGAGTTTTTACCACTATCCTCGGAAAGCCGAACGTCGGAAAATCAAGTTTGCTGAACTCTATGGTAAGGGAAGAAAGAGCAATTGTAAGTCATCTGGCAGGTACAACCAGGGATTTTATTGAAGAAACCGTGAACGTTCATGGAATAATTTTAAAACTGATTGATACGGCCGGCATCAGACCTACCAGGGACAGTATAGAAAATCTCGGAGTTAAAATTGCCCTCGACAAAGCAAAGCAGGCTGACTTTATAATTATGGTCCTTGATGGCAGCAGCGAGCTGGACAAAAACGATATTAAGGTCTTAAAAGAGGGGAAGAAAAAAAATCATATAGTGGTGGTGAACAAGACGGACCTTGATAGAAAGTTAGATTCAGATGCTCTCAAAAAATACACGACGGAAGACAGGATCGTTTATACTTCCGCCAAAATACTTACCGGTTTGGAGGAATTAAAAGAAAGGACATATAATTTAATTACAAACAATCAGAACCTGGCAGAAAGTTCTGAACTTTACCTGACCGATATCAGGCACAAAAGAGCTCTGGAAAAAGCAAAAGACCATCTCAAGACGTTCATAGAGACAATAAGTCAGGGTAAGCAATTAGAGATCATGTCCATTGAACTCAGACAAACTCTTGACTATTTAGGAGAAATTACCGGAGAGGTCACAACTGAAGACATTCTTGGAAAAATATTCAGTAAATTCTGTATTGGTAAATAGAAGTCCCGCAGGTGTTTCACGTGAAACAATCCACAGGACGAAAATAACTCCAAAAAATTTGATATTTTTCTGTTTTAAAATTATTCAATAATTATAGGGAGTTACGAAACTTGGCAAATTGCTGTAAATAAGTTATCCACAATCTGTTCACAATTTCATTTCTACCTGTGAGTGCGTAAAACCCTTTTATAAATAAGCTCTCACCAATCAAAATCTAACTTTATTAACAACACTTAATAAAACGCCTGTTGTTAACTTTTTGTTAAAATCTCACAGAAAACCATTGGATGTTTTCCGTTGGAACGCTGAGGGGATATTTACATTCCTTTTTTCAAACCAGGCGGGGAAGTATAATCAATAACTGCAAAGGCATTATGGCTGTGAATACTCTCGTAATTCACAACTTTGATCTTATAAGAATCAAATCTATCATCGCGGTTCAGTTCGGTGGCAATATTTCTGACAACGTCTTCAACAAAGCAGGGTTTATCATAGGCGCTCATTGTAACGTATCTCTCGTCTTCTCTTTTCAAAACGGGGTACAGCGCCGAAGAAGCACCTTTTTCAGCAACCTCCACTATGTCTTCAAGCGAGATATGCACGTCATAGTCGTCTTTCAGTTTGTGCAGGAGAGTAATAAATACTTTGGACCTTTGGTTGTGTGCTCCGTAATCACTGATCTCCTTACTACAGGGACACAGCGTCTTAACCGGAACTTCAACGCTTTGTTCAATAACCATTGATCCGTTCCTGCTGTACTCAACCTCGTACGAACAGCTGTACGCCTGTGGGGCGGAAATTCCCGTTACCGGGGCAACTTTCCAGAAAAAGTAGTCAAAATCTATTTTTATCTGAGTTTCTCTTGCATCCTGTCTTTTTATAAGGGCGTCAAGGAGATCCTTTATTGTACCAAGGGAGATGCCTTCACTGTAAGCCATAAAGGTCTCCACTAAACGGCTCATATGGATGCCCTTTTTCGATTTGTCCAGATCTACCGCCAGAGACAGGTCAGCCTGCACGTGCTGGGATAAGTCCGGGTCTTTCTCGCAGCCCTTTAACAGCAGCGGCATTTTAAGGCCGCATATTCCCACTTTGTTTATTGGGATCTCTCTTTTGTCCGGTCTGTTCTGAACGTCTTCATACTCCGTTCTTACCAGTTTTTCGCCTGTATACACTTGATTTTCTCCAAATTAAAACGCTGAGATAAAATATAAAATCGTCTAAAATATCACAAACAAAGCCGTTTGAAAATATTTCCCGCGCTAATCCATAAGTTTAGGATTTGACTTGTGCCTGTCTTTGTCCCTTGTAGATTTTTTCTTCATATTTTCCTGGAGTGACTTTGTTAAATCTATTCCGGTTTGATTTGCAATGCACACAAGCACAAAAAACACATCTGAAAGCTCATCGGCCAGGTCGTATTTTTTGTCGGATTCCTTAAAACTCTGATCACCGTATACCCTGGACATTATTCTTGCCACTTCGCCTACTTCCTCAACAAGCTCCGCTAAATTCGACAGTTCCGAATAATATCTTACGCCGACCTCTTTAATCCAGTCGTCCACCATTTTCTGGTATTCTGAAACCGTTATATCTGCCATAGAATTAACTCTCCACTACCAAGCTACGTTTGTAGTTCAAATCAAACGGGTAAGCATATTCGTAAAGCTGCATTAAATCAAAATAATTTTTACCAGGAAGTATCAAAATATTCCGAAAACCACTTTTAAACGGAAGGGAAAATCACTTAATATTATCCCATTTAAGCTTTCCCAGAAGGGCGTTTTTAATCTCAATGTAACCTTCCGACCTGGACAAAATGACCCTTTCATCTACTTTACTTATAAGTGACGTTCCTCTTAATGAATTGGTCAGAAAGGCAAAATCTGAACTCAGCAGAGAGGAAAGCGTGAAATTTCCGCAGCGTATTCTGTAATCAAGACTTCCGGCAACATTCAAAGCAGCCTCTCTGGTTATTCCCGGAAGAACTCCCGCCTCAACAGCCGGCGTGAAAAGGTCCTTTCCTTTTGCCCAGAACAGGTTGCTTGAAGTAGCCTCGGTAAGAACATCGTCTGTATTTAGAAAAACTGCATCATCAAAACCCCTGTCCACTGCTTCGCGCCTGCTCACTATATTTTCCAGATAGTTAAAGGTTTTATGCCGCAATAGTACCGAACTCTGATTTCTTCTTTGAGATGCAACACATACCGATACGTTTTCACCCGGCTGCGTATAAGGTTTTATTATAACAAGCAGCGAGGAGCCACTGGGATTTTCAAAAAAAACGCTGGGTCCTTTTGAGACCAGGGCTATCTTCACGTAAAAATCCCCGGATAGTCCCCCACTTTCCGCTACGGCCTTTTTAACCCTCTCAATTACGTGGTCTTCACTGTATGGAAAAGGAATTTTAAATGCCCTGGAGCTGTTTTTTAACCTACCGATGTGAGATGAGATATATTCAGGTTTTTTTCCGTTCCATCTGAAAGTTTCAAACAGGCCCTCACCGTAAAACAGCGACCTTGGGGGCAGCTTGTCCGCTTTTCTGCCATCAATGAAGGTTAGTTCTTCCATAAAACTATATCAGAGCACTTCTGATTGCCTTTGCCTTTAATAAAGTTTCCCTGTATTCGTCCTCTAAACTGGAATCCCATACTATACCACCTCCCACCCAGTAGCAAGCGCTGTCCGCGGTTGACAGTATGATCCTTATAGCAACGCTGAGAGTAAAGTTCATATCAGGATAAAAAACTCCCAGCGTTCCGCAGTAAGGACCTCTGCGGTGAGGCTCAATCTCACGGATTATCTCAACCGCCCTGCTCTTGGGCGCCCCGGTCACGGAACCCGGCGGAAAAGTGCCGTCAATTATCTCTTTCAATCTCACGCCGCGGCGCAAAACGCCTTCAACCTCAGACTCCATCTGAAATAAGGTCTTATATTCATTTACTTTAAAAAGCTCATTCACCTTTACAGAGCCCGTCTCGCATATTCTGCCAAAATCGCTTCTCATAAGATCAACTATCATAAGGTTCTCCGCCCTTTCTTTATTGCTCTTTAGAAGCTGCTGTTTTATTTTTTCATCGGAAATCCTGTCACTTCCGCGCCTGGCCGTACCCTTAATGGGCTTTGTAGTGATCTTATCCCCGTCTTTTCTGATAAACAGTTCCATTGAACCGCTTATAAGCGCATGATCATCAAATTTTATCAGTCCCGAGAACGGAACGGGCTGAGCCTTATAAAACTTCATGAGAGCCAGATACTCATTGCCGATACGGGAAGCGTTATAT
>CAZUNK010000174.1:0-1916 GCA_964622285.1 uncultured Spirochaetia bacterium | reverse complement strand
GTGAAAACCTATCCATATATAAGGAGCTGCTGAACAGGCCTATAAGGGTCTGCGGCGTGGTTAAGAACGAGGGTGAACTGGGCGGGGGTCCTTTCTGGATCAAATACGGCGATCATCAGGAGTGGATTCAGATTGTGGAGTTTTCACAGGTTGATCACTCTATCAAGTCTCAGGCGGACATATGGGGGGCATCTACTCACTTTAATCCGGTGGACATTGTTTGCTGGATCAAAGATTACAGAGGAAACAAGTTTGATCTGATGAGCTACGTTGATCCGGACGCAGGAATAATTACCAGAAAAAGCCTGGGAGAAATGGAAGTCCAGGCTCTTGAACTGCCGGGGCTTTGGAACGGTGCAATGGCAGGCTGGCTGACCGTTTTGGTAGAAGTTCCTCTTAGTACTTTCAATCCCGTAAAAAATGTCTTTGACCTTCTGAGGAGCAAGCATATAGATTAGAGGCTTTATCAATATAGCGGTTTAGGTATTTCTATGTCTGAAAACAAGTTAGGCGTTTATGCCATCGTTCTTGCAGGTGGACTGGGTAGGAGGCTTTGGCCATTATCAAGGGAACAGCACCCAAAACAGTTCTCTGAAATTATTGAAGGGGAATCGCTTATACAATCCACTTATAAAAGGCTCTTGGGAGTTTTTGATAATAAACAGATATTCATCGTCGCTGGAAAGAATCATAAGCTCAAAGTGCAAAATCATCTCAGAATGTATGATCCGGAAATAAATTCCCGGGTTATTTCCGAGCCAGTTGGACGAAATACTGCTCCAGCGGTCCTGCTTGGTACGCTGAAGATCTTAAATAAAAGAAAGGACGCTATAATTTTTGTATTTCCCTCCGACCACATGATAGAAAGCTCTGGTAAGTTTTCTGATTCTGTAAAGAAGGCGGAGTTTCTGGCAAAGGAGGGTTTTATAGTAACATTTGGTATCAAACCAGTGCGTCCTGAAACGGATTATGGATATATTGAGGCAGGCAGAAATATCAACGAGCATGCTTTTTATATGGACAGTTTTATTGAAAAGCCCCTCCGGGCCAGTGCTGAAGAGTATATAAAAAAAGGCAACTGGTTCTGGAACAGTGGCATATTTGCATTCAAAGCATCTGTTTTTGTTGATGAGTTCAAAAAGCAGTGCCAAAAAACCATTGATAAATTCAATGATATGGACTTGGATGCCCTCAATCCTGAATCTTATGCAAGCCTTCCAAATATCTCTGTTGACAAAGCTATTATGGAACTGACAAGCAAAGGAGCGGTTTTGCCGGTTTCATTCAATTGGAGCGACGTTGGTTCATGGAAGGCAGTATATGACTATCTGCCAAAGGGGGAAAATAACAACGTTCTTGAAGGCAACATTTTGATTAACAATTCAAAAAACTGCTTGATAAAAGCTGGCAGCAGATTGGTTGCAGCGAGTGGATTGTCCGATCTGGCAGTGATTGATACCAGTGACGCAGTTTTAATATCCGACCTAAGTTCCACTTCGCAAGTCAGGTTCATAGCTGAAGATTTAAAAAAAAGCGTTAAGAGCAGATTACTGGACCAAAGTATAGTGCACAGGCATTGGGGTTATTTTACGGACCTGCACAGCGAACAAGGATTAAAGGTACGGAAACTGGTTGTGAATCCCGGAAGTATAATATCATTGCAAAAACATGCTCAACCCTCAAAACGCTGGGTCGTCTCAAAAGGTTCTGCCAGAGTAAACAGTGGAGACCGGATTGAAATTTTAAAAGAAAAGGATACCATTCTCATACCCGGATCAACCATTCACAGCATTGAGAACACGGGAGATGGCCAGCTTTATATTATAGAGATTCAATTTGGTGAAATCCTTAAGGATGATAATTTAAGACAGGAGTATAGTGATGAAAAGGAAATACAATAAAATCCTTTGTGGTTT
>CAZUNK010000173.1:0-19837 GCA_964622285.1 uncultured Spirochaetia bacterium | reverse complement strand
ACGTACTTGGATACTTCAAAATCCAAAAAAACCTCATTCTGATCAAATTTGTGCCTTTGTCCGGTAATCTCCGAGAGCAGGTTCATAAAACTGATCATCTCATAATCGTCCTGTCTGTAAAAAACCAGGTTAGTGAGCAGCCTCCGCCTTTCGTTGGTAGCAAAACCAACTCTGACTTCTGCACCGGTCAGAAAAGAGATAACTGCGCTCAGGCGATGCCACTGCTCAGTGTCAATCACAGTGTCATAACCTTTCATCAGTACCCTGAGCAGGTCCATATTTTTAAAGTCATCATATAGATAGAGTCCATCAATATATCTACAGCCCCTGAAAATTCCTGCATTTCTCTTTTCGGCAAGGACGTCAATCTTAGCGTTTTTGACCACGTTCTTTAATATTTTTAAGCAGGGGTAGAGAAGTACAGCGTCTCCTATACCACCGGGACGGATGATCAGAATATTGCGAGGTTCTCTACTCTCACCAGCGTTATTTCTGAATATGGGAAGAAAGTAACAAAGAGGCTTGCCTATAAAGTAGTCAAGGAATTTGATTAAAGTGATCTTCATTCCAAGAAAATAAACGGTCAATTCCTTTAAATGTAAAGATAAAAGATATCCGCTGGAAATATCCTATGTACAACCCTGGCAAAGCAAAGGTCTCAGTTTCATCTTATCAGATACAGAGGTTAAGATGCTTTTTCCACTTACTAGGGACAGAAAACCCAGTAACCTGCGTTCCGGAATTAGAAAAGACTACAGCCTGGAATCTATTGCGTTCTCTATTGCAGCCATACTTGCCCCTGGAACAATCATTCCATCAACAATAAAAGTTGGAGTTGAGTTCACGCCGATCTGTCTTCCTTCTTCCAGTTCCCTATCTACTCTTTGAGCAATGGCGTCTGATTTTAGACATTTACTAAACTTAGCCTGGTTCAGTTTGGACTGCTTTGCAAACTCTTTGAATTTCTTATCAGAGTTTTCCAGCGTTATTTCCGCTTGATTTGCAAAAATAAGATCGTGAACCTGCCAGAATTTATCATTACCCTGCTCATAAGCACAAAGAGAAGCTATTGAAGCTGGTTTAGCCCAGTTGTGATTAGGTAAAGGGAATTGCTTGAAGACTACCTTGATCTTTCCTTTGTACTTCTTGGTGAGGTCGGGCAGCATATCACTTGCCCTTTTACAGTAAGGACACTGAAAGTCTGAATATTCAACTACCGTAACCTTTGCATTTTTAGAACCTTTCAGCGGAACGTTCTTTAATGATATTTTGCTCAGAATTTCCTGTAAAGGGTCAACAGTGGAATCATATATATCACCTACGACCAGTTGATTGCCATCGTTGCTGATCAATATGGGAAGAGGCCGTCCCGGTAAATTGATCTCTCCTTTTTTAAACCCTGCTATTTCCGACTTTCCAAGTTTAGTAAGATCCACTACGTCTGCTATACCGAGAATTAAATACCTTCTTTCTTTGTCAGTTAAGAACGGTACAGGAAAATTTCTTTCACCGGCTATTGACAGTATAAACTCACCTCTGCTGAGACCTTTTGCACCGCTCTGCTGAAAATCGCCAAGTTTTATATCGGTATCTACCGGAAGTCTTGTTGCGTACTTTGCCCTGAAAAAAGCAATCAGCCTGTCCTCGGTATCCTTGCTCATTGTCTTTTTACTCACGGCCTTTGCGCTCAATACTTTGTCACTGCTCACTGCTTTATCACTTCCATTAGCTTTGGTCATAATATCACATCCAATGTTCGCAGTTAGTCCAAAGATCAAAACCAGTAAAAAAAATACTCTCATTAAAACACCTCCAATTACAACTTCACATGCAAATCTATAAGTATTACAAAACTGTGTAATGATAACAGTCCGAATTATTTAAAGCAACCGGATAAAAATCTGTTACTGAGAAAATACCCTGCTGAATATATAATCAATATTACTTAGGTCCTGATCAACCTTAAAGCAGGAATCAAGGTCGTCTTTACTAAGAATGGAGTTGATATCTTTATCCTCTGACAGAATTTTTTTGAAATCAGATTTCGACTTCCAGCACTTCATGGCATTTCGCTGAACCACGGAATAGGCTTTTTCTCTGGTATGACCCTTGGAGATCAGTTTTAAAAGCACTTTCTGGGAAAACACCAGCCCGCTGGTCAGCCATATATTTTTTTCTAAATTCTCCGGATACACACTTAACTTTTTAACAAGCGTGGTCAACCTGCTTAACATAAAATCCATCAGAATAGTGGAGTCGGGTCCTATTACCCGTTCAACCGATGAATGACTGATGTCCCTTTCATGCCATAAAACAATGTTTTCAAGTGCCGGGGTCACTGAAGATCTTACCAGCCTTGACAGTCCACAGAGATTTTCGGAAAGAACCGGATTTCGCTTGTGTGGCATGGCAGAGGACCCTTTCTGCTCTTTATCAAAAAACTCCTCCATTTCCAGAACTTCGGTTCTTTGAAAATGCCTTATCTCCGTTGCCGCTCTTTCAATAGACGCGGCTACAAGAGACAAAGTAAGAAAATATTCGGCATGCACGTCTCTGTGAATTACCTGAGTTGAGATTTTTGCCGGACTGAGCCCAAGCTTTGCACATGCTATCTCTTCCACCTTTGGATCAATGTTTGCATACGTGCCCACGGCTCCTGACATCATTCCAACGCTTACCGCTTCCGTTGCTCTTATCATCCTCTGAAGATCTCTGCTGAACTCATCGTACCAGAGAGCAAACACAAGCCCCAGAGTTTTTGGCTCTGCGTGAATACCATGAGAACGTCCGATCATAGGAGTGTACATGTGTTCATAGGCCAGTTTTTTCAGCTCCGAAAGCAGGGCTTTTATATCCTTTATAATGATTTTTCCAGCATCCCTTAACTGCATTGAAAACGAGGTGTCAATAACATCCGAAGACGTCATGCCAAGGTGGATGAACCTTGAGTCACTGCCAACGTTCTCGGCCACGCAGGTAAGAAAGGCGATCACATCATGCTTTACTTTTTCTTCCAGCACACTTATCCTTTCCACGCTGAAGCTGGCTTTTTGTTTAATTGTATTTAGAGACTTTTCCGGAATTACCCCAAGTTCCGCCCATGCCTCACAAACTGCTATTTCAACCGTGAGCCAGTTCTGGTATTTAGCCTCATCCGTCCAAAGACGGGACATTTCCTTCCGGGAGTATCTGCTTATCAAAGATTTACTACCTCTTCAACCGAATTTCTTGGAGCAAGATGAATCTGTGTATGATCATTGCCTTTTTGTCTCAGAACCGCGGCAGCTTCCTGGTAAGCAGCTTCCGGGGAGTTATTCCTTTTACTCAGATGTGCAAGAACAACGTGCTCAAGTCCATCATGGTAAACGCTGCTGAGAAGACGTGCAGACTGGGAGTTGGAGAGGTGCCCCAGATTTCCTTTTATTCTCTGCTTCAGTTCCCATGGGTAGGTCCCGGAAAGCAATAAGTCTATATCATGATTGGATTCCAGCACAAGGACGCTTGATCTTCGAAGTCTTTCAACGACAAGTCCGGTAACGGAGCCTATGTCCGTCACTATACCGATCTTTGTCCCGTTAAACTCAATCGTAAAACCCACGGGGTCAATTGCATCGTGGGGAACGGAAAAAGGCGTGATAGTCATATCTTTTATTACAAATTGTTCATCGTTTTCAAACTGGTTCAGATCATCAACTTTATCCTTCCACACAGGGACCGTTTTAACCGTTACATAAACCGGGACCGAAAGCTTTACCAAAGACCTTGTATGATCTGCGTGTTCATGGGTAACAACAACGGCGTCAATATCATTTATATCAACTCCCAGAGATTGCAGCCTTTTTTTCAGAGACCTTGGTGAAATGCCCGCGTCAACAAGGATCCTGGAACTTTCAGATTCAATGTATATGGAATTACCGGAACTACCGCTTGCAAGAGAACAGATTCTCATTAAATTTCCCTGACGTTATTCTGCTAATTTTATCACGAGCGGAGAAAATCTCAATCTAATCTAATATTATGATTTGCTTCTGACCGTTTTATTGAACATAATTACCTAATCACTTATTTTGAGTGGAACAAAACATGGAAGGAAAATACTAAAATATGTTACTGGATATAGTTTTTTCAGCACTGATAGGCATAGTTAGTTTCTTTACACTGTCTAATATTGTTGATTACCCGCTGCCAAAGTCTTTTTACCTGTCAGTAGTTATCTCAACTACTTCACTACTGCTTTTTGTTATCATTCATTTTTTAAGCCAGAGACTTTCCATCAAGTCAACTCTGTCCATGTCAATTGGTATTGTCATCTCCATGACGGTTTTTATAGGTCTATCACAAATCATAGATTCAATTGACATTACAAGTAATTTAGTGATCACCATTAAAGTAATAAGCCTGTTGTTTCTGATGGGCCTGGGAATATCATTTGGAATATACAAAAGCAACCAGGACATCTATCCTCTTGGAAGATTCACCTTTGCAAATATGAAAGGTGTACCTCCTAAAATTCTGGACACAAGCGTCATAATTGACGGAAGGGTAGCGGACGTTGCGGAAGTTGGATTCCTGGAGGGTGATGTAATTATTCCCAGTTTTATAATTAAAGAACTGCAGTACATTGCGGATTCACCGGACCCCATAAGAAAAGTACGCGGCAAAAGAGGGCTTGATATAATAAAAAAAATGCAGATCGAAATGGACCATATCAACATAAAGATAATGGACCATGACTTTCCCAGTATCAAGGAAGCAGACCTTAAGCTGGTAGAGCTGGCAAAGACACTGAACGGCATTTTAGTAACAAACGATTCTAACCTGAACAAGATCGCAACAATACAGCACATCAATATCTTGAACCTGAATGAGCTGTCGCACGCGTTGAGACCCGTGGTTCTGCCGGAACACACGATCTATATTCAGCTTGTCAAGGAAGGAAGGGATGCCAATCAGGCTATTGGCTACCTTGACGACGGTACAATGGTGGTAGTTAACGACGGTGTTAAATACTTGGGGAAAGAAGTCAACGTTTTAGTCAAAAGTGTAATGCAGACGACAACGGGACGAATGATCTTCGCAAGTATCACCGAGGAAGAATCCACAAGCTCATACGTTAATGCCTAATATAAAAGCCTCCGCCATTATCCCAGCCGCGGGTAATGGACACAGAACAAAAAAGACAGCAAAAAAACAGTTTGCCAGAATAAACGGAAAACCTCTGTTCCATTTTTGCCTGAACTCTTTTCAGAAGAGCTCCTACGTGGATGAGATAGTCCTGGTAGTTCCAGGGGACGACATAGACTTTGTTAAAGCAGAAATACAGAAAAGCTCATCTGCCAAATCCTTAAAAGTGATTGAAGGAGGAGAGCTCAGGCAGACTTCAGTCAGAAAAGGCTTTGAAGCGGTTGATCCAGAAGCAAAGGTCGTCATCATACACGATGCAGCCAGACCTTTCGTTAAACCGGAGTTCATTGATAAAATCATCTCGGAAGCAAATGCAAAAAAATGCGTCATATCTGCACTTCCGAGCAAGGACACTCTGAAGATCGGAGATAACGGCGTTGTTAAAAACACTATATCAAGAAGTTCAATCTGGCGGGCACAAACGCCTCAGGCATTCAGGTATGAAATACTTAAAGACTGTTATGAAAAAGTAGCGCTGGAGGGCAGCGTTTTTACGGACGAGGCACAGATCGCGGAACACGCAGGATACAAAATACATATTATTGAAGGTTCTGAATATAACTTTAAGGTTACCTATCCGGAAGATATGAAACTTGCCGAGTTAATGATCACAAGCGGGTGGAAAAGCCCGTAATGTACAGAATAGGATACGGCATTGACGCGCACAGGTTTGATGAAAGTGCAAAGCTGGTACTGGGCGGGGTTAAAATCCCTTATGAACCTGGATTAAAAGGACATTCTGACGCGGACGTGCTCGTACATGCGGTCTGTGACGCCTTGCTTGGCGCTATGGGCGAAAAGGACATTGGCTGTCACTTTCCAGACACAGACCCTGAGTACAAGAACATTTCAAGTATAAAACTGCTTAATAAGGTGGTAAAGATGCTTGAATCAAACAAACTTAAGGTCGTAAACCTTGACACGGTGATCATCTGTGAAAAGCCAAAAATAGCTCCTTACGTTGAATCAATAAAAGAATCCTTATCAAAGGTGCTTAATCTGAACAAAAGCGAAATCGGGATTAAAGCCACGACCACCGAGGGTATGGGAAACATCAGAGCAGAAGAAGGAATAGCTTCAACTGCTATAGTTCTTTGTAAGAAAGTATAATTGATCATTGATCAATCCATTAACTGATTTTCTGGAATTTATTGAGCATATACGACAATGAAGAAAGCACTTATCTTGTTGCCAGTACTGCTTTTGATCTTCATCCTGTTTTTAAGAAACGATGGTGATGACAAGCTGTTTACCTCGCATTTCAGCACAATGGTAAAAGCAGCCGAGTCTAAAGACCTTGAGAAGTTTATGGATTTTTTCTCCGTTCATTATAAAGACGACCGTGGCTATAACTACATCATCATAAGAGGTATAGTGAAAAACGCATTTGGAGAATTTGAAACGCTGAAAGGGAGTTTTTCCAGTTTAACCTCAAGTGTGGAAAAGCAGGGCGAAAAGCAGTCTGCAACTATCAACATGAACGTCCAGGCCACCGGAGTAAAAGCCGGTATTGAAGTCGGTATTCTGGGGTTAAGCGACACACCAAAAAATATCACGGTCTACCTTGAAAAATCCAGATTTGAAAAGTGGAAGATCGTAAAGATCAAGGAATAGGAAAAAGAAGAGGGAAGACGGCTTTCGTGATGTTACATAAGCTGTTAAAAAATGCCGATTAAAAGTTCAACGATCATCTCGGATGGCTTATCATTATGATCGGCATATCCGTGCTTTGAACCACTTCCCGTGCAACCTCACCAAAAACCCTCAGGTAGGAGCTGCCAACTTTTGTAAAGCCCAGTACCATCAGGTCAAAATCTTGCGACTGGTTTATTATTTCCTCGGCGACCCTATCGCTCCTGACAACTTTCACTGTGAAATTTCCGCTCGTGCAGTAGTCCTGCGCCAGTGCAAACAACCTCTTTCTTGCCTTCTCAACGTCTGACCCACTGGAAAATTCAGGTATGATCTTTAAAAATTCAATTTCAGAACCACTAACGCGGCGTATCGTACCTATCAATCTTGCCAGCAGCCTTTCATAGTTGCCTTCTCCGGCTATGGGAATTATGACTTTCTTTGCATTCTTTAACCTCCAGCCACTATGGGACCTGAGGACAACGACATTGCAGGAAACGCCGCTTATCAGATCTTCTTCCATATATGATCTGGATACGTCTTTACTGAGGTCAGTTAACCCAAGAACAAGGCTGTCACATTGATGAATTTCTGAAACTCTTTTTATCTCTTTCCACACATTGTGTGCCACGGTAGTAAGTACCTCAGGATAAATTTCTTCTTTAATGGAAACCTCAAGGGACTTTGCAGTAACGCTCTGGCTTTCCAGAACCCTTCTGACCTGGTCGTCACTTTTATCCGAGTTCATTACAACGGACAGAAGCATGACCTTTCCAAATTTTGGTGGAGCCAGGGAACTGGCAAGCCCTATCAGCGAAGCCACATTCGTAGGATTGGATACGGGAACAAGCACCAGGGGCAGCTGCCCTCTCAGCTTGGATAAGTTCAGGTCATAGGCCACTGCTGACGCGTCTGCGCGGGTGGCGCCTTTACTGAACAGGACCAGGTATAAAAGTCCTCCAAGAAAAAGCCATATTAACGTGATCAATCCTGCCTGTGGAACTACAAACCCCTGAAAAACAGCCAGCAGAAAGCAGCAAACGGCCCCGACCACTGGAAGAACGGGATACAGCGGTATACGGAAAGGGATGCTGGAAATATCTATTCGTCGCCTTACGACCATCAATATAAGCTGAACAACCGTAAACATAAGCAAAAACACCAGACTTGCCGTTGCTCCCGCAGTTTCCACGTTTTTGAACATAATAATTATTAAGATCGTTATTATCGCAGTTGCGTATATAGACTTGGTAGGCGTTTCATGCACGTCATGAATAAAGCCAAGGCTCTTGGGCAGAGTTCTGTCCATCGCCATTTTATATGCCACACGTGACGCACCAAAGATATTAGCGTTCAGCGCCGAAAGCATTGATAGAATGCCCACGACCAGTACAAGCCAGTAACCTAAATCGCCCATGTAGTTGCTGACCCCAACCGCAATGACTTCCTCATTGAAACTTGCTCCCATTGACGTAACTGTGTGTCCCTCACTTACGCCAACAACTGAGATTACAAAAAGAAGGGGGATATATATTACAAGAGATATTACGAGTGACAGCAGCATTGCCCTTGGAATGTTCTTTTCAGGTTCTTTGATCTCTCCTCCAGTTTTTGCAATCAGATCAAACCCCTGCATCGCAACGAACGTATATCCCATAGCAATAAATAAACCAGCCGTCCCGTTTGAGAAAAATGGGGTCATCGTGCTGGCAAGCTGTCCCGGACTGGCTTTTACAAACGCAAAAAACCCAGCGAGGATCAGTATAAGAAATATCACTATTTTCCCTATATTGACGAACTTTCCTCCTCCGTCAGTATCCTTTGACAGAGAAAATGCATAAAAAAACGTTGCAGCAACGGCCAGTATGTTCACCAACCACGATGAAGACAACCAAAGAGGAGGGTTGCCAATAAGTGCATTCCATAACACGTTCACTGCAGCGACCAAAAAGGATGCAAAGCCGATTGCGTACAGCACTGCAACCACAACTGACGCAAACCACACTATCCACCCTACGAAGAAAGCAGACTCAATTGACAGTACCTTTTTTGAAAACAGGTACATTCCCCCGGATTCAGGGAAAATGGAGGACATTTCCGCGTAGCTCAGGGCAACTATAATGGCTATACAACCATTTAAGGCAAAAGCAAGCAAAGCACTGGGTCCCGTACTTGCAAACGCAACTCCGCTCAGTGCCAATATTCCGCCGCCAACTATACCGCCCACGCCAATGCCCGTGGCACCAATTAATCCAATCCTTCTCTTACTATCACCTTTATTGCTCATAGAACCACAAACTAGTACCGAGGCAACTACTTTAGATAAGAAGTAACTTCAGACAGCGGCAAGCTCCTCTCTTACAACTCCGTTAATAAAATCATTCAATACTTCACAATTGCTTTGTTTTGCTTCGTTGACCGTTCCTACAAAAACAATTTTTCCTTCATGTAAAAACGCAACTCGGTCTGATACGGCAAATGCACTTTCAATATCATGCGTGATAATGACGCTTGCTATTTTAAACTGCCTGTTCATGTGCTTTATAAGACCGTTGATCCGGTTTATATTGGGAGGGTCCAAACCAGTTGTAGGTTCGTCATAAAGAATTATCTTCGGGGTAGTTGCAAGGGCTCTTGCCAGTGCGACCCTTCTTTTCATACCGCCGCTCAAATCCGCCGGCATTCTGTTCTCTATTCCCGGCAGTCCAACAAGCGCAAGTTTTTCTCTCGCTACCTCGTCCAGCTCATCAGGGGAAAGATCAGAATATTCTGATAAAGCATATGTAACATTTTCCCATACTGTTAATGAATCAAAAAGAGCGGAACCTTGAAAGAGCATGCCTATACCTCTTCTTACTGATAAAAGTTCATCTTCCGAAGTAGTGTTTACATTCCTTCCCATAACAGTAATCTGCCCACGGTCTGGTTTGAGCAATCCGAGTATCAGCTTTAAAAGCACGCTCTTGCCCGTTCCACTACCTCCCAGAACGGTGATCTTTTCTCCTTCGTACACATCAAGATCAATTCCCTGATGAACCACCTTTTCACCAAATGACTTGTAAACGTTTTTTAATTCTATTATTTTGTCCATAAAACCGTTCTAAAAAGCTGCATTTTAATCCTACTTGACCTGATAAATAACCCGAAAAACTCAAAGATTGCTCAGTTTGCTGCTATATTTAACTCTTTACATAATCTAATAATAGATTATAATATAATAGTTTAATAATAAGAGATATTTAACATCTATCGGAGGATTATATTATGGCACATAAGTTACCTGATTTATCGTATGATTATAACGCATTAGAACCTTATATTGATGCCCGGACTATGGAAATTCATTACTCCAAGCACCATCAGGGATACGTCAACAATCTGAACGCAGCACTGGAAAAGCATCCGGAATTGCAGGACAGATCACTGGAAAGCCTTATCTCAGACCTGAATTCTGTCCCTGAAGACATCAAAGTTGCTGTAAGGAACAACGGAGGAGGTCACGCAAATCATAGTCTTTTCTGGCCTTGTATGGAACCCGGAGGCAGCGGCGAGCCACAGGGTGAAATATCTGATCAAATAACCAGTGCATTTGGAGATTTTGATAACTTTAAGCAGGAGTTCTCTAAAGCAGCAGCAACTCGCTTTGGCAGCGGTTGGGCCTGGCTTTGCGTTGGTAGTGATGGCAGTTTAGTCATTACATCAACTCCCAATCAGGACAATCCTTTATCACAAGGACTAAGACCGATCCTGGGTCTGGACGTTTGGGAGCACGCTTACTACCTGAACTATCAGAACAGAAGGCCTGATTACATTAAAGCATGGTGGAGCGTAGTAAACTGGAACAAGGTCGCTGATAACTATAAAGCTGCAAAATAATTCAGTCCGTTGCTCCAGACATAAGAAAGGACTGAGCATCTGTGCTTTAATCCTTAATTCAGGATACTGGTCTGGATGCCCGGCAGATAACCAATGCTGATTTTGTTGCTTATACCTAACTTAAATCAATATAATGAAAATAAAGGCAAGTACAATGAAGAAAAATACCACGACAATAAATGATTTTGAACCTTTCACTGAAGATAGTGAAATTGATATAAACCTGGATGAAAGCAGTGTTGAGAAGTCAAAACTTGGAGATAAAGAAGACTGGAACCCTGATGAACAGCTGAGACTTCTATACGTCTATTTCAAGGACATGGCGGTGGAGCCTCTTTTCACGGCAAAACAGGAGGTGCACATCTCCGCAAAGATAAAAAAGTGTGAAATTAAGGCTCAGGAACTTAAAATAGCCGTTACCAAGGTGACCGCTATAAGAGCCAAGGGAAGAAAAAATACTGCAAGAACCAAGCTTTTGAACAAAAGAATCGCCAGCCTCTCGGCATTGTCCTCCGTTTTTTACGAACTGGCTAAAAACTTGAAGCAAAGGTTCGTTAAAGCTAACTTGAGACTTGTAATAACAATATCAAGAAGGTACATGGGCAGAGGACTTCCACTACCAGATCTTATCCAGGAAGGGAATCTGGGACTGATGAGGGCGGTTGAGAGGTTTGACCACACGAAAGGTTATAAATTCTCCACCTACGCCTCATGGTGGATACACCAGGCAATACTAAGAGCGCTTCAGGGACAGACGAGAACCATTAAAGTACCGGTGTACCTGCTTGAGCAGGCCAACCGCGTTTATAAAACAAGCGCCAAAATTGCAAAAACCATTGAGAGAAAACCCACCCCTCAGGAAATTGCAGATGAATCGGGTATTTCCGTGGAGGTGGTAAAAAGAATACTCCATTCCACAAATGACGCTATAAGTCTTGACACGCCCGTGCTTGACGGCGAGAAAACCACGCTGCTGGACTCCGTTTCAGACAAGGAAGCCGTTGAACCTGATTCCGTTTTAGCAAGGAAGTCTCTTGCGGAAAAACTGAAGGAAGCACTGGAACTGCTGAACCAAAGGGAGCAGCAGATAATAAGGAGACGGTTCGGTATTGAAGAGAAAAACACATACACGCTGGATGAAATTGGTAAGCAGTTTAATCTTACACGGGAAAGGATCAGGCAGATAGAAAAGGCGGCACTGAACAAACTGGCCAACTCAAGTATGAAAGGCCATCTGGAAAGTTTCCTGAAAAACCCGTGAAGCCCGTTAAACTCTGTTTGCTTTGCACTTGTTCATATTTCCTTGTCAAAACCGGTCCGGTTTGATATTATTGTCTCAGGAGGTAATGAGCAATGATTAAACCATTTACAGAATCAGCATGTGACTGCGATAACTGCCACTGTGAAACATGTAACTGTGAAAAGGGAAAATGCGGCTGTGTTGATTGTGACTGCTCGTGCAGGTGCGCTAAATGATCAATCGTCATTGAAGACTGCTACTGCTAATCCGCTTTAACAACCGTTTCCAGTTCACCGTTGAAGTGCATCTCCTCGCAGATATCACACCCGCCAATGAACTGACCGTTCACGTATAGCTGGGGTATGGTTGGCCAGTTTGAAAACTCTTTTATACCCTGCCTGATGTCCTCGTCCAAAAGAACGTCAACGGTTTTATAATTCACTCCATAGGAATCCAGTATTTTCACGACCTTGCCTGAAAAACCACACATTGGCATATCCCTTGAACCTTTCATGTAAAGTATCACCTTGTTGGTCGTGATCTGATCCCTGATCTTGTCATGTACATTGTCTGACATTTTAATCTCCTTTTTGCTGAATACTCTGCCACTGCTGAGGAGTATAGGTCTTTAACGAGATCGCATGTATATCTTCGTCCATGGCGCTGCCTAGTGCCTTGTAAACGAGTTTATGCCTGTCTACCACCATCTTGTTTTCAAAATCGGAAGAGACTACGACCGCTTTGAAGTGTGTACCGTCACCAACTACTTCAACATGGGACGTAGAAATACCGGACTCAATCAAAGATTTAATTTCTTCTATCTCCATACTCATCTACTGAATTATAATGTAACGAAGTTCCGCATTCAAGTTACGGCCTTTTGATAAAAAGCACAGTCGTATCTGTCTCAGAGATTATAAAATCACTTCTAAACGCTGTCAACGGCACGCTCCAGTCTTTCAAGCACCTTATCTTTTCCAAGTATTTCAGCGACTTCAATAATTCCAGGACTTACCGTGCCTCCGGTCAGAGCCACGCGCATCGGCTGGGCGATCTTACCAAATTTAAGGCCTGTTTCCGTCACCATTTCCTCAAGCGCCTTGCGAATTGAATCATGGTCAAATTCTTCAAGGGTTTTTAATTTTTCAATAATGGACCTGAACAGCGGAATATTATCTTCCATTAAAAATTTATCTTTTGCCTTCTCCTCATACTCAAAATCATCAAGGTAGAAGTAAGAAGATTGTTCAACAAAGTCATTTAAGGTCTTGGACCTTTCTTTCAGCTGTTCTACTATCATCATCAATTTATTATCAATTTGGACGTTGTATCCCCTTTCTTTCATAAGAGGCAGAATCAGATCTGCGATTTTTTCAGTTGTTTTTTCCCTTATATGATATGCGTTAAGCCAGTTAAGTTTTTCAGGGTTGAACACCGCAGGGGATTTTCCCAGTCCATCCAGAGAGAATTTCTCTATCAGTTCCTTTCTGGAAAATACCTCCTCGTCACCGTATGACCATCCGAGTCGTGCAAGGTAATTGATCATTGCCTCCGGCAGGTAACCAAGGTTTTTGTAAACCTCAATTGAAGCCGCCCCATGCCTCTTGCTCAGTTTTGTCTTATCGTCACCATATATCATTGACACATGGGCAAAACATGGAACATCAAATCCAAGAGCCTGATATATAAGCATCTGTTTCGGGGTATTTATTAAGTGATCATCCCCTCGAATTATATGAGTGAGCTCCATAAGAGCATCGTCAATCACCACTGCAAAGTTGTACGTTGGATGCCCGTCCATTCTTAAAATTATAAAGTCGTCAATCTCAGTCGCCTTAAAACTTACTTTGCCTCTTATAAAGTCACTTACCTCAATTTCGCCCGTATCAGGTGTAAGCAGTCTTAGTGAATACGGTTTTCCCGGAGCTTCGTTTTCATCTGACCATTCCCTTTTGTACTGAAAGAATTCTCCTTTTTCCTTTGCTTCATTCCTCTTTGCCTCAAGGTCTTCCTGTGTCATGTAACATTTATAGACTTTGCCCGATTCCAGAAGCTTATAAGCATAACTTTGATATATTTCAAACCTTTCGGACTGTTTTATGGGAATGCCGTCCCAGTCTATCCCCAGCCACCTCAGGGAATCCAGAATTTCATTAACGGACTCCTTCGTTGATCTCGCCTGGTCAGTGTCCTCGATCCTGAGAACAAACTCTCCGTCGTGGTGACGTGCGAACAACCAGTTGAATATTGCGGTTCTCGCTCCGCCGAGATGTAGTGACCCAGTGGGACTTGGAGCAAATCTGGTTTTTATGGACATCGGAAGTAAGGTGAAAAAAGCGTTGACATGTTCAACGACAGATCAGTCAAGGAGTTTATCCAGTTCTCCATTTTTCTCAAGCGACACCAGTTCGTCATAACCCCCGATGAGCTTGCCATCTATAAGAATCATGGGAACAGTCTGCCAGTTCAGCTCTTTCATGACTTCAAGTTTCTTTTCAGGCTGGTCGTCCAGTACAACCTCCTGATATTCAACGCCCTTGTTATCCAGCAGCAACTTTGCTCTTTCACAGTACGGACATGTACTTGAAGTATAGATCTGAATTTTATTCAACACTGTGCACCATGATTTTACGATGTTTACTTTGCCTAGTTAGTGTGTTTGGTTTTTATCCATTATTCAAGTATTATTGACAAAGTCCCACCCTGCTTATTCCACAAACCACGAAATGATCAATAAAACTTCTATCTTCTTGATATTCTCCCTGATCGCCTTCAGTTCATGCTCGGTTGTAAAATTTACTAAAATATACAGTTCTTCCGACAGAGAAAAAGGCAGATTTAGAAACAACGTGTATAAGAAAAGTTCCACAAGTTATAAAATAGGTGAATTAAACGATAACTGGATTAAAGTAAGCATAGATAAAGGTGATCTTTTTTTTGCATCCAGGGACAATGACGCCGCGCTGAAAGTCAACTCCACATGTTCATCAACCAGGATCAGTGAAAGTCTGGATTCTTTGTCGCAGTCACTGCTTATCGGTCTTAAGGACAAAACACTTCTGGCACGAAGATCTATCCGTATTGACAACGAAGAAGGGCTTTTTTTAATTCACAGTGCCAGGCTTGATGGAATGGAATTAAAAATTGCAACGGCGGTTTTTGTAAAGGGCAAGTGCGTTTATGATGTAACCTATTCAAACATAGGTGATAGCTTTGATCTGTATTTTAAAGATTTTATGGAACTCGTTGGAAAATTCAGCGTTATAACAAAGTAATGACCGGTCTGTTTTATAGAATTGGCTCTAGCTTCATGGCTTTTCTGCACGACATAGGGGAGGCCTCCATTTTTTTTATCAGATGTATGAGAGCAACTATCAAACCCGGCCAGGATTATAAGGCCGTAATAGAGCAGATCTCCGAAATAGGTGTAAAATCAATTTTAATCGTGATCGTTTCCGCCATGGCGATAGGTATGGTAATGGTTGTCCAGCTGTCATGGGGATTTTTGTGGTTTGGAGCAAAAAGTCTCGTCGGACCGGTCGTTACGCTCTCCTTTGTAAGAGAACTTGGACCGGTCGTTACTTCCCTGCTTGTAGGGGGAAGGGTCGGTTCCGGCATTACCGCTGAGATAGGAGCAATGAACGTTACCGAGCAAATTGACGCAATCAGATCACTCGGCGCAGATCCTTTCAGAAAACTCATCGCCCCCAGGGTACTTGCCTCTATCATATCATTTCCACTGCTTGCCGTAATAGCAAATCTATCGGGTATAACTGGTGCTATGATGATGTCACAAATTGATCTTGGCATAGAACCAAGACTTTTTCTAACGTCCACAATGGAATGGATCGGCGTGAGCGATTTCATCACGGGAATCTCAAAAACATTATTTTTCGGTCTTATAGTATCCGTAACGGGCTGTTATTTAGGAATGAAAGCCAGCGGAGGAACTCGCGGAGTAGGAAATGCAACTACAAAAACGGTAGTTGTATCCCTTCTGCTGATCATCATCTGTGATTTTATTCTGTCAAAACTGTTTGTATGGCTGGTTTATCTTTAAGGAGACTTTTATAAACGCAGTCCATCTTGATGGACCTGTAAATTCCTGCATTTTTTACCATCTTGACTTTAAATTTTTATTTCAGTAAATTTAATTTCTTTATTGTTTTAGGGAGTTGTATTTGATATGAAATCTTACATCGCCAAAGATAGTGACATTGAACAAAAATGGTTTGTTATAGATGCCGAAGGAAAGACCGTTGGCCGGCTCGCAACGCAGGTTGCGAACCTGCTCAGGGGCAAGGGAAAACCAGCGTTCACCCCTCACAGTGACAACGGTGACTTTGTCGTAGTCGTCAATGCGGATAAAGTTCATTTAACCGGTAAAAAGTGGACGCAAAAAACCTATTACTGGCATACGCCTTACGTTGGAGGGCTCAAGTCAATTACGGCAGAGAAATTAAAAGAGAAAGATCCAGGGGAAATTGTTAAAAAAGCCGTATGGGGCATGCTTCCAAAGAACAGATGGCAGAAAAAACTTATAGGAAGACTGAAAGTGTACTCAGGAAGTTCACATCCACACTCGGCGCAGGAACCAACAAATTTGGAGGTTTAGTTTAAGTGGCAGAAACATTATTTGGAGGAGTGGGCAGAAGAAAAACATCAGTTGCCAGGGTTTGGCTCAAATCCGGCAAGGGTGAGGTCTTAATTAACGACAGGAAGCTGGAGGAATATTTTCCACGTCAGGTTTGGCAGACCAGGGTAAATGAACCTCTTGATCTTACCGATACCAAGGCTCAATACTCAGTGGTTGTAAACGTAAAAGGTGGAGGTCTTACGGGCCAGGCGGACGCAGTTAGACATGGCATTTCCCGGGCTCTGCTGAAATCAGATGAAAAGCTTCGCAAGAAACTGAAAACTGCTGGATTTTTAAAACGCGACCCAAGAATGGTGGAAAGCAAGAAATACGGTAAGAGAAAAGCAAGAAGGGGACAGCAGTTCTCAAAGAGGTAGTTTCTTCTTGTCTAAACTTTCCAGAAAATCACAAAGCGTTAGTAAAGTTGATATAAAGTCACCCAGTGGCAAGCTCGGAGTTCTGCTTCCGGGCATGAGCGGCGCCGTCAGCACGACTTTCATTGCCGGCGTTGAAGCTATAAACAAGGGGATTGGTAAGCCCATAGGCTCATTGACCCAGATGAGCACCATACGGCTTGGGAAAAGAACCCAGAAAAAGAACCCTTTAATCAAAGACTTTGTGCCGCTTGCCAACTGCAAAAACCTTGTATTTGGTGGATGGGATATATTTCCGGACAATTGCTACGAGGCTGCTTTAAAAGCCGGGGTACTGCAGAAAGAGCTGCTTGGGGATCTAAAAACCAAACTGAAAAAAACGTCGCCGATGAGAGCGGTCTTTGACCAGCAGTACGTTAAAAACCTTTCAGGCAGACACGTCAAAAGGGGCAAAACTAAGATGGACCTTGCCCAGCAGCTCATTAAAGATATAAACAGGTTTAAAAAACAGAATAAACTTAACAGGATCGTTATGATCTGGTGCGGCAGCACCGAAGTTTTCATCAAGCCCACAAAGGTTCACAGAACCCTGAAAAGTTTTGAAGAAGGTCTGAAAAAGAACGACAAAAATATACCACCGAGCATGATCTACGCTTACGCCGCAATAAAATGCGGAGTTCCCTACGCTAACGGTGCCCCAAATTTATCCGCCGATGTACCTGCACTTGAACGTCTTGCAAAGGAAAACGAAGTTCCAATAGCCGGAAAGGACTTCAAAACGGGACAGACGTTGATGAAAACTATCCTGGCGCCCGGATTTAAAAGCAGAATGCTTGGAATTAACGGATGGTTCTCCACTAATATACTTGGCAACAGGGACGGTGAGGTTCTAGATGACCCATGGTCGTTCAAAACCAAGGAGGAAAGCAAGCTCGGAGTTCTTGGAACTATATTTCAGCCCCATTTATACCCTGAGCTTTACTCCGACCTTTATCACAAAGTGCGGATCAACTATTATCCTCCAAGGGGCGATGCAAAAGAGGCATGGGACAACATAGATATCTTCGGTTGGCTTAACTATCCTATGCAGATCAAGGTAAATTTCCTGTGCAGAGACAGCATACTTGCAGCACCTATTGTTCTGGATTTAGTGCTTTTTCTGGACCTTGCTCAAAGAGCGGGTATGCATGGTATTCAGGAATGGCTCTCCTTCTATTTCAAAAGCCCCATGGTCGGCCAGGCTCTGTACCCTGAGCATGATCTTTTTATTCAGCTTATGAAACTTAAAAACACCTTGAGGTACATTATGGGGGAAGACCTGATCACGCATCTGGGTTTGGATTATTATGACCTTATGTAGCAGCGTTCCCTGTTTTACTTACAATTAACCCAAGTTCGTACTTTCAGGCAGAAAGAAACTTCCTATACAGCTTGAGATGAACAAAATGAAAATAATAAAGGGGCTGCAAACAGTAAGGAAATTCCTGAACCAGAAAAAGAATGAAACGGGCTTTTTTCCAGTAACAAGCTATCCTTCTTCTCCTGCTCCCCGGATATCCGGTTTTGTTTCCCACAAGCACAAATTCATCTATTATCAAATCCCCAAGGCCGCGTGTACTACTATAAAATCTTTCATCATCAGGGTAGACGATATTGAGCGAGGTCCCTCCGTTCACACGACAAACATACCCGTTCTGTCTTCTTCCGAGAGCAGGTCTCCGCTGTATAAGAATTATTTTCACTTCACGTTCGTTAGAAATCCATATGATAGACTGCTTTCCTGTTACATGGACAAAGTTTCAAATCCGGCATCGTCTGACCTCACAGATCCTGTGTTTATCAATGGAGAATACAGACCGTTTTTAGATAAGTATGGGAAGTTAGGTTGGAAGAAAATGTCTTTTGAGGATTTCGTACGGTTTGTAACAAAAATATCCGATAAGCATTGTGACCCTCATTTTGCATCCCAGAATAGATTCCTGAACCTGGATTCACTGGACTTCATAGGACGTCTTGAAAACTTTGACCGGGACTTTTCCCATGTAAAAGAAAAGTTATCATTATCCGATGATATTAAACCAGAAAGGTTAATGACGTCTAAGCATGACCACTACCGGACCTACTACAATGATGAACTTCGCCAGTTGGTTGCCAAGAAGTACGCTAAGGATATAGAGATTTTCAATTACGATTTTTAGTCCAGGATCGCAAATCCACAAAAAATTTTAGGAATAATATACTTTTTATTCCCCTTATCGGGTTTTACATTCACGGAGACCTGACAGAGAGGTTCCCCTTTCTAACTTCAACACTTTGGATTGTACCCAGAAGGTTAGAATTTTTCTTTTATGGTTATTTCTTTTCTTTAAATCTACAGGGGGTGGTTGTGTACTCAGTAGTGAGACAGTTATGTGTTAATCGTCTTCTTTGTCTATTTTTATTCCTCTATTCCGCTTTTCTCTTCTCTCATTTGTTCTCTGTTTTATTCAATGCTGTAGCAACTTTTTCAACTGTAGCAACTTTTTCAGAAATTTCATCAAGAATTTTGGTATTTTTTCCCTCAAACTCGGCCAATCTATCAATAAATGCAGACCACTGTTTTTCGTTTTCAACATTAATTTGAGACCACTGTTCTTTGTGAGCAGCATTAATTTGAGACCACTGTTCTTCGTGAGCAGCATTAATTTGAGACCACTGTTTTTCGTTTTTCTCTTGCATTTCTTTAAAAACATCTCTAAGATATATGCTCATTTCTTTCTCCATAATGCTTATTTGATTGTTTACATACAACCTAACAATAATAACACCCCCAGCCATTATTGATGTTCCCAGTATTACAAAAGGAGTTATGTCCTTACTTTCAAAATCTCCATGATATACCATATACGATATTAT
>CAZUNK010000172.1:0-4199 GCA_964622285.1 uncultured Spirochaetia bacterium | reverse complement strand
AGTTGTAACTTTTTCGTTCTCCTGCTGAATTTCATAAATTACTTTTAAATAATCTTCTGTTGACTGGGAAAGCATCTTTACCTCTGCGGATTATTGAAAACTGCTGCCTGTACCAGAGCAGCAGTCAGCTGTTTTATTAGCTTTTGTCATATAAGCCTGCCTGAATAATGTTTTCTTAAATATAAAATTTTATTTGGCTATGTCAATAATATTTTTAACCATGCCTAAATTTTATAACAGATCAGGAAAATTCAAGACATATACTGGGAAAGGCAGGAATCAGCTTCGCAGGTTGCTCCTTTCTGAGGAAGTAGTAAATTTATTCTAAGATGAGGGTTTCCGGCTTAAAACTTGTTCGTATCGTTGTTACGGCACTTCTGGCTGTTCTGCTGATGTTCTGCGCATCATGCGCAGGAAGCCTTTCTTCATCATCTGCCATAAAGGGCGTGTCGGTGATCAGATCATACCCTCATGATACAGATGCTTTCACGCAGGGGCTTGTGTTCCATAGTGGTGATCTGTATGAAAGCACCGGCCTTTACGGCAGGTCTTCTTTACGCAGAGTTGACCTTAAGACCGGCAGGGTTAAAAAGGTCCATAATCTTCCAAGCAATTTTTTTGGGGAAGGGATAACAATACTTAACGGTAAGATATATCAGCTCACGTGGAAAGCCGGAACCGGAATTATATATGAACTTGGCAGCTTCAGAACTATTGGCTTTTTTGATTACCCGTTTGAAGGGTGGGGAATAACCAACGACGGGAAAAGCCTTATAATAAGCAACGGCACAAACGCTCTTTTCTTTTACGACCCCGCATCTCTGGAGCAGGCTGGAAAGATCAAGGTCTTTCATAACGGCAGCGCGGTGAACCTGATCAACGAGCTTGAATACATAAACGGGAAAATTTATGCAAACATATGGAAGTCCAATAAGATCATCTCCATAGACCCCGTTACGGGAAAGGTCACTGACTGGTACGATCTGTCAAAGCTGCAGGGGATGGTCAATATGACCGGTCAGACCAATGTTCTTAACGGCATTGCCTTTGACGAAGAGAGCGGGAGGATCTTTGTAACCGGTAAGTTCTGGCCAAAGCTTTTTGAGATAAAGCTGTCAAAGTAGTAAAAATGCTGAAAATCCATTAAACGCAGTGCTGGTTTAACACGGAAAAATTAAACGTCTACAGTCAGAACGCAAAACAGTTTATACAGGCTATGAATAGCTTTTGTAGTTCTCTTCAAAAAGCCCTTTCAGTTCATTTGCCTTTGCGTCATATTCCTCGGGATTGCTCCACGAAAGCCTGGGCTGCAGAAGATTTGACGCAACGCTTGGGCACTCTACCGGTACGCTCAGCCCTAAAATGGGAACTTCCACAAATTCGGCTTTGTTCAGAGCTCCGTTAATTGCCGAGGTTACAAGAGCCCTTGTTGATGGCAGGGGCATTCTTTTTCCAATTCCGTAGGGGCCTCCGCATATGCCCGTGTTAAGCAGCCACACATCTACCTTGTGCTTTTTCATCTTGGCTTTCAGCATCTCCCCGTAAAACTTTGGCGGCCTCGGAAGAAATGGGGAGCCAAAGCAGGAGCTGAAAGTTGCTTGAGGTTCGCTCACGCCTCGCTCCGTTCCTGCCACTTTTGCGGTGTATCCCAGCAGAAAGAAATACATTGCCTGTTCAGGGGTCAGCTTGGATATGGGAGGTAAAACGCCGAATGCGTCATAGGTAAGCATAAAAATTGTTTTAGGGATCGTTCCCAGTCCGTTTTCAACTATGCCGCTCAGTGAAGTGAGCGGATACGCGCTTCTTGTGTTTTCGGTGAATTCATCACTGTCAAAATCTATGTTCCTCGTATCCGGGTCAAGTACCACGTTTTCCACGACCGAACCAAAACGCAGAGTTGCATTGTAGATCTCAGGTTCTGTCTTGGAACTCAGCTTGATCGCCTTGGCGTAGCAGCCTCCTTCAAAGTTGAACACTCCCTGGTCAAACCACCCGTGTTCATCATCACCTATCAGGTTTCTTTCCGGATCTGCTGATAAAGTGGTTTTACCGGTTCCGGACAGTCCGAAAAACAGGGCAACGTCCCCTTCTTTGCCTATGTTGGCGGAGCAGTGCATGGGGAAGACGTTCTTTTCAGGTAACAGAAAGTTCATAGCGGCGAACACGGATTTTTTCATCTCACCTGCGTATCTGGTCCCTCCTATGATCCCTATTCTTTTCTGTAGATTCAGAACTATAAAGGTTTCCGTTCTTGTCTGGTCCTTTTCAGGGTCGGCTTTGAGACCAGGAGCGGAAATAATGGTAAAGCCAACGTCCTTATGGGGCAGGTCCTCAGCCTGAGGTCTTATAAAAAGGTTGTTTACAAACACGTTGTGCCACGCAAACTCGTTGATAACTCTTATGTTCTTCTTATAGTCCGGATGAGCGCAGACATGGAGGTCTCTTACAAAAATGTCCTTACCTTCAAAGTAATTAATGATCTTACTGTAAAGAGAGTCAAATGCCTCAGGAGAGATGGGCTTATTTACCGCACCCCAGTCAATTTTATCCTCCGTTGTAGGTTCCTTGACTATGAATCTGTCCTTGGGCGACCTTCCCGTGTGCGGCCTTGTGTCGGCGATCAAGGTACCTTCCTGTCCAATCATCGCCTCACCGCGCCTTATTGCCTCTTCATACAGCCTGGGAATGGAAAGATTGTAATAGACCTTTTTTGTATTTTTAATTCCGTGATTTTCTAACAACTTTGCCCCATCAATTTCCATAGTTGGTTAAAACCTCCGTTATCTCTTAAGATAAACCTCTCTGTTAACTGATTTTGAGTATAAAAAAGAAAAAAGATATACAGGTTTTTAACTTTTTCAAGTTGATTGCTTTTAAACCGTATACGTTAAGTGAATTGTATAAAAAGAGGCTGGATATAATTGAAAATAAGGATGATCTTATATAGTATAGTTCTCCGATATGATCAGAAAATCCAGGCAGATCCAGGTTGGAAATGTGAAAGTAGGGGGAGATGCCCCGGTATCCGTTCAGTCAATGACCATAACGGACACAAGGGACGTTAAGTCCACGGTCAGCGAGATACGCAGGCTGGAAGATGCAGGATGTGACATAGTGAGAGTAGCGGTTCCGGACATGGACGCGGCCAGAGCACTGGGAAAGATCATAGAGCGGATAAACATTCCACTTATATCGGACATACACTTTGACTACAAACTTGCTCTTGAAGCGGTCAGGCAGGGCGTTGATGGCATGCGGATCAATCCCGGCAACATAGGTGCAAAATACAGAATAAAATCCGTTGTGGATGCCGTGAAAGAGAGGGGTATTCCCATAAGAATAGGGGTTAACTCCGGATCACTTGAAAAAGACATACTTAAAAAACATGGAAGCCCCACGGCTGAGGCTCTGGTGGAAAGCGCGCTCAGGCATGTGCGTATTCTGGAAGATTTTGATTTTTACGACATTAAGATCTCGGTTAAATCAACCGATGTAAAAAAGATGGTAAAAGCGTACAGAATGCTCGCAGAGCAAACTGAATACCCATTGCATCTTGGGGTAACTGAAGCGGGAACTCCTAAAATGGGAGTGGTAAAGTCTTCAATCGGCATAGGAACTCTTCTGGTGGACGGAATAGGGGATACTATAAGAGTGTCTCTGACGGGGGACCCGGTCAACGAAGTTGTGGCGGGGATAAACATTCTTAAATCCCTTGGGATCAGGAACAACGGTATTGAACTTATATCATGTCCCGGCTGCGGCAGACTGGAGATTGATCTTGTAAAACTCGTTAATGACGTTGAAAAAAGGGTTCACGGCTTTGAACTTCCAAGACCCGTGAAGGTGGCTATACTCGGATGCGTGGTAAATGGTCCCGGGGAGGCGTCGGAAGCTGATATAGGGATAGCCGGAGGCAGGGGCAAGGGCATGCTGTACAAAGATGGAAAACTCGTGCGCTCTTTTAAGGAAAGCCAGATCGTGGATGAACTTGTTAAAGAGATAGAGACTTTTGTGGTTTAGACGAGAAGTTTTAAGGATTTATGGTAGCGGGGGAGGGATTTGAACCCCCGACCTTCGGGTTATGAGCCCGACGAGCTACCAAGCTGCTCCACCCCGCGCCTGTGCGTAACCAAATAGTGTATTTAATGATTGGTTTTATGTCAAGTTGTAAAGTGACTTTAGGTTAGGTAGTTTGATGA
>CAZUNK010000171.1:0-13190 GCA_964622285.1 uncultured Spirochaetia bacterium | reverse complement strand
ATCCTATGTCTTCTGAAATGAATATATGGTCAAAGTAGTGAGTTATATTGTACAGGTTCAGTAAATCATGAGCAGCCCTGGAACAATCAAAATTAGAGAGTATTGAAAGTCTGTAGCCTCTCTTTATAAGCCTGCTGAGAGTAGCCGCGTACTCCTGCGGAAACGTCATGGAACCCAAAAGCGACTTCATGTGAGCGGCAACAAGATTCTGCACAAGGTCACTGTCATTACTGACAATGCCCATGTCACCAAGCATGATCTCAAACCTTTTTCCATTAGGATATTCTTTGTTTTCTGCGTTCTTCAGCGTCTGGATTTTTTCATAGCTCCGTGCAAAATGGTCATAAAACTCACCAAATTCGTAATCTTCAAAATATCTTATGAAAGTCCTGTAAACGTCCTTACCCGTTGAAAAGCTTTCTCTGCCGTTGATTTCAATCCTTGGAAGAAGCTCCGGCCTGAACAGTATCAGGGTGTTAAAAAGATCAAATATGACGTTAGAGTACCTTTTCATAGGACCGCACGTTAGCACAGACTGGCGCGCTGAACAATGACCTCTATGATTTTGTCATGCAGCCCCAGTGGTTCCGTTATTTTACACTCAACGCTCGGGAACTTACCTGAAGCAGCCTTGACCATACTGGGTATATCGGTCTTTGAATGCCTTCCAGGAGCCAGAAAATAAGGATGGACCACGATCTTGTTTGCACCCGAACTGACGCAGGCGGCAAAAGCGTCTTCCAGGGTGGGAGGGGCAAGTTCCATGTGGCAGTGCTCCACAATATCATACTCACAGCCCGGATATTCCAGCAGCTTTTCCTTGACCTTTACAAGCAGGTCATTGGCCTCACTTACCTTACTGCCATGATCAATCAGTATCAGCGCCTTTTTTATCTTAACCATTAAACCCTTAATGATGTTTAAAACTGCCGGAGGTGTTCAGTTTTAACGTTTCAAGCACGATATCGGCACTTCTGTAAAATTCATCCAGGACCAGATACTCGTTAACGGTGTGAAGTTCGTACATGCCGGTTCCAAGATTTACGCATTCCAGGCCGTTATTATTAAAATAGTTTGCATCGCAGCCCCCTCCAGTGGTGTGGTGCTTTATGGTATGCCCCAGATCTGAAACGGCCTTGTCAACCAACTGAACCACCTTGGCCGACGCAGGAACGTCCATGCTGCGATAAACGCGGTTTATGTCAATGTCCACGGCGGGCACTTTCTTCTCCCCACCAATCATAACCGAGTAGTTTTCCGCCTCCTGGTAAAAACAGTCGCATATATGTTTTACCTGTTTATCAAGTTTAGCGTTATCGTGACTTCTAACTTCCGAAGAGACCTCAACGCAGTTTGGAACTATGTTGGTGGCGGTACCTCCCTTTATAACGCCGATATTTGCGGTCGTCTCATGATCAATTCTGCCAAGGGTCATGTTTGATATTGCGCCGCTGGCCAGTTGTATGGCGCTAATGCCATTTTCAGGACAAAGGCCCGCGTGAGCTTCAAGTCCGTGCACCTTGATTGATAAAATATCAGAAGATGGACATTTAAGAACAAGCCTGTCCGGGGTGCTGCTGTCCAGAACTATGCCGTAGTGAGAACTCAGCTTTGATACGTCAAAGTACTTTGCTCCTAAAAGCCCTACCTCCTCGCAGATCGTAAATGCAACCTCAATATCTCCGTGCGGCAGGTCCTGTTCCTTGAGAGTTCTTATTACCTCAACTATTATCGAGACCCCGCTTTTATCGTCAGCGCCCAGGATAGTTGTGCCGTCGCTTTTCATTTTTCCACTTTCTATCCTTGGGTCTATGCCTTCCCCCGGGGCGACCGTATCCATGTGCGAAGAGAGAAAAAAAGCCGGAGCGTCCCTTTTATTGCCTTTGATCTTTACCAGCAGATTGCCCGTATCTCCCCCTACTTTATCTCCGGCGTCATCGTATGTGCACTGTGCACCAAGCTGCTCCATTTCCTCCTGGAGCCTAAGCGCAACCGTCCTTTCCCGCCTGGACGGACTGTCTATCCTTATAAGCTGCATTAAATGTTCGGTCATACGATTTTTGTTTATCATGTGCCCTTGCTCCCAGCGGAAGTATTATACATTGTTCTTTGGGGTATTATAAATATCATGAAGGCAATGGTGCTGACAGACATATCAAACGTGGGTCCTGAAACGACTCCCTTACGCTATACGGATATTGACGTCAAACCCCCACAGGCTGATGAAATACTCGTACAGGTAAAGGCCTGCGGAGCCTGTCATACCGAACTTGATCAGATAGAGGGAAGAATAAAGCCTTCACTTATACCCGTAGTACCGGGACACCAGATCATTGGGAGAGTTCATAAAACAGGTAAAGACGTGGTGAAATTCTCAAAGGGGGACAAGGTTGGAGTGGCGTGGATACACTCCTCCTGCGGTGAGTGTGCTTACTGTCTCAGCGGCAAGGAAAACCTGTGCGGAGATTTTAAATCCACCGGTAAGGACGTTAACGGTGGTTATGCTGAGTACCATACCGCAAAGGAAGACTTTGCATATCATATACCCGAATCAATTGAAGATATATACGCTGCTCCCCTGCTGTGCGCTGGCTCAATAGGTTACAGAGCATTAAAGCTCTCAGAGATTGAAAATGGAGATAACATAGGACTGATGGGGTTTGGTGCATCAGGACACCTGGTTATCAAACTGGTCCAGGCGGTTTATCCCGGGTCTGATGTATATGTGTTTTCAAGAAATAAGGAAGAAAGGAAGCTTGCTTTAAGTTCAGGAGCCGTCTGGACGGGAGAGGTGGATGAAAAAAGCCCCAAGGATCTCAGCGCGGTAATAGATACTACCCCTGCCTGGAAACCCGTTGTTGAATCCCTTAAAAATCTCAGACCATCAGGAAGACTGGTTATCAACGCTATCAGAAAAGATTCGTCAGACATAAAGTATTTAAGTAGTATCAACTACGCATCCCATCTGTGGATGGAAAAGGAGATCAAAAGCGTAACCAACCTCACAAGAGACGACGTTACAAGTTTTATTGACCTTGCAGGCAAATTTAAAATAAAACCCACGGTGAACCAGTACAAACTTAAGGAGGCAAATGAAGCACTTACAGATCTGAAGTTTGGCAGAAAAATCGGTGCTAAGGTGTTAACCGTCAGTTGATCAGTAGAGGCGTGGAAAATCAGGTATATAGGGTTGTAAAATATGGGTTAATGCGAATTCTTTAGAATGTTACCCTTTTTTTGGTCTGACCGGGCTTGATCATTGAGAATCTGCATGATCTTTTCTGTTTGTTCACCAAATTTTTTATCAAGTTTTGAAAGAATATTTCTTTCCTGTTCTTTTGCAATCCTTCTGATGTCTTCTCTAAATTCTTTGCCCATTTCTTTCTCGAAAAATCAGGGATATGGGGTTGTAAAACATGGTCTAACACGAACTCTTTAGTATGTTATCCTTTCTTTTGGTCTGAGTGGGCATTTATAATCTGCATGATCTTTTCTGTTTGTTCACCAAGTTTTTCGTCAAGTTTTTTATCAAGTTTTTCGTCAAGTTTTGAAAAAATATTCCTTTCCTGTTCTCTTGCAATTCTTCTGATATCTTCTCTAAATTCTTTACCCATTTCTTTCTCCTTAATACTTATCTGACTATTAATATATGTCTTTGTAATAAAGAAACTACCCGTAACTACCGAAGTTGCTATTATAACAAAAGATAATAAATCTCTGTCTGTTATAAGTTCATAATCTACAGTATAGATCACACCTCCAAAAACTATAACCCCCGTTATCAAAAAGATAATAAAAAGTATTGATATTGTTCTATCTAACAGGGAGTTATTGCTATTTTTTACATAACTATCCTGCTCACCTTCATATCCTTCCATAATGATTGTATATCAGATCGCTAACAATTAGTCAATCTTTTATTGCGTACTAACTCCCTCTCCAGCTTTGTTAATATAGCTGTTTTATGCTCCCTGTAATCTTCCACTAAATACACATATAGAGGGGTCTATATGATCTTCTAATCAGTTAGGTTGTCACACTGACCAAGTCCTTATACTTCAATCTTTTTCCGTTCAGCCCCTTATAAGTTATATTAAAAACTAGTGATATTCATCAAAACAAAATAATGGATACTTAAGTATATAATTCCATAAATTCAGGAGGTTGTACCAAGTGAACTTTAATCTAAAGACAGAAGGATACTTAAATCATAACAGCGATGTGCTGATCTTCACTAAATTCTCTGACCAACCGTTCTCAAACGAGTTGAAAAAAACAAATAAGAAACTGAACAATGCAATATTAAAAAAAGCGCAAGACGCAGAGTTCAAAGGAGAGGTCGGATCAATTCTGACCCTGGACACAATTGGAATATTAAAATCCAAGGTCATCTTCGTGCTTGGCCTGGGAACCAGGAAAAATTTTTCCCCGAGTTGTTGTTACAGGTCATTTGCCGCAGCCGGAAAAAAGCTGTCAGCAAAAGACGCTGATATCAAAGTCGTATACGAACTGCCAAGCAGAAAGAACTTTTTGTCCTCTGCTATTGAAGGAATTTTTCAGGGGAGCTACAAATTCAGTAAATATCAAACCTCAAATAAATCCGAGGTTGTAAGAAATGTGGATATATATTCAAAAGTTCTAAGTCCTAAAACATTTGAAAAAGAAAGAACGTTTGCCAGTGAAATATCCGAGGGGGTAAATCTGGCAAGGGACATTGTCAATGAACCACCAGTATATTTAACTCCTTCCAAGCTGGCAGAAGTGGCAGAATCAGTGGCTGACGAAGGAAATATTGACGCAGCTATATTTTCAAAAGAAGAAATACTGGACATGAAAATGGGAGCACTTTACGCCGTGTCCCGCGGAAGCACTCAACCCCCGAAGTTCATAGTTATGACCTACTTGCCACACAAATACTCAAAGACGCTTGTGGTTGCCGGTAAAGGAATTACTTTTGACTCAGGTGGTCTGTGCCTCAAACCGGCAGATTCAATGCTTACAATGAAAATGGATATGGCGGGAGCCGCCGCGGTTATAGGGATAATGAAGGCCATATCCAAGCTGCGTCCGAAGATCAAAGTACACGGGATCATCCCTGCAACGGAGAACATGACGGGTGGGGATGCCTACAAGCCCGACGACGTAATTTATGCTATGAACGGTAAGTCAATTGAAGTTATAAACACGGATGCAGAGGGCAGACTGGCCTTGTCCGACGCTCTGAGCTACGCGGTTAAAAAATTACATGTGGATGAGATCATAGACTTAGCAACGCTGACCGGGGCATGTATAGTGGGACTTGGCAGCTACACGGCGGGGGTAATGGGAAACAATCAGCAGTTCGTGGATGAAGTTTTAAGGTCAGCAGAAAACGTCGGGGAGAAAATGTGGCAACTTCCCCTTGATGATGAACTGAGAAAAGAACTGAAAAGCAAGATTGCAGATGTGAAACACGTTGGAAGCAGATGGGGCGGTGCGATCACAGCAGCGCTGTTCCTGGAACATTTCGTATCAAAAAAGAAATGGATACATATGGATATAGCCGGACCCGCGTATTTAAATGACGGGAATGATACCTATCCTCAGGGAGGTACGGGATTTGGCGTAAGAACGGTAACTAACTATATAATGGAGCAGAAATAGATGTTTTACAACTGCTCAAACGGATGGAACAAACGCGCCGGGCAAACGGAGAAAAAGATGATCTGATTATAAAGAAGCTGCCTTAGTTAATGGAGCAGCCCTTCATACTCTTCTTCCACCGCGTCATCTTCAAGTTCACGATCTTCCTCCCAGCTTTCATACTCAAAGGCATCCTCCTCACCGAAAAGATCGTCCACACCTTCTTCAAACTCTTCCTCATACTCTGTTTCCTCGTCTTGAAAATCATGGAACTCATCTGACATTTTTAACACCCCGAAAGTAAAAGATTAAAAAACGGTACATATAAACAACAGGATGTCAAGAAAAATTAAGCGTGCAGACAACTGATGAACAAACGGTTGTTCGTTAGAAAAAATGGGTTTATCTCTAAATATTTACAGCAGAAAAAACCTTGCCGTTAATGCAGGGCCATTGAACATTGACAAAACTTCAGCATGCAATATCATTAAATAGTGCTGCGGTCGTCTTTTTATAAAACGTCTTAAGCAGCAGGGGGCAGAAAATTTGGAAAAAAGCAGGAATAACATGGTAGGCATTAAAGAGGCAATTGAAGATATAAAAAGCGGTAAGATAGTAATACTCGTTGACGATGAAGACCGGGAGAACGAGGGGGACCTTGTAGTTGCCGCAGAATACGCAACGGCGGAAACCATTAACTTTATGGCAACGCACGGCAGGGGACTGATCTGCCTCACCATGACCAAGGAAAACGCCGACAGGTTGTCTTTACAGCTTATCAAGCCGGAAAACAGCAACGTGTCCGAATATACCGCGTTCACCATACCAATAGACGCCACAAGGGGAGTCACAACGGGCATATCCGCTTATGACAGGGCATCAACGGTCAAACTTGCCATTTCAGAAGAGTCAACGCCCCAGGACTTTATAAGGCCCGGACACGTTTTTCCTCTGATAGCAAGAAAAGGCGGGGTGCTCGTCAGAGCCGGACACACGGAAGGGTCAGTGGATCTGGCAAGAATTGCAGGGCTCAAACCGGCGTCCGTTATCTGTGAGATAATGAAAGATGACGGTAACATGGCAAGACTTGAAGACCTGCAGGAATTTGCAAAGAATCACGATATAAAAATTGCAACCATCGCGGACATAATCAGCTACAGATTAGAAAATGAAACTCTGGTCAATCAGGTGGCACAGACGGACCTGTTCACAGAGTGCGGGGAGTTCAGATCAATAGTTTATCAAAGTGAGATCAACCGTGCCCATCACATCGCTCTTGTGAAAGGCGAGATAGACCCTGATAAAGAAATACTCGTCAGAGTCCATTCCGAGTGCCTTATAAGTGACGTTTTTAACGCTCTGAACTTTGATGATAAACCAAAACTGACCAATGTGATGAAAATGATGGAGGACGAAGGCACGGGAGTAATACTTTACATAAGATCTGAAAGCTACGGGAACGGACTTGTTAACAAAGTAAACAACCATGCAAAGAATGGAATAATTCCGGACCCGCTGAACGGAGAAAACCATCACGAACTTAAGAGCGAACTGAGAAACTACGGAATTGGCGCACAGATTTTACGTGACCTGCGCGTAAAGAAAATCAGGCTTATGACAAATAATCCAATGAAGGTTAAAGGTCTGGAGGGATTTGGTATAAAGATAGTGGAAAGAGTTCCAATTCCCACATCTGAAGAAACAGATAACTGTATTGAATTGAAAAAGATCAGCTGATAAGCGTATAATCATTACTGGACAATTTTAGGAAATCAGGAAACGACTGAAGATATGAACATTAAAGAAGGGTCATTAAATGCAAAAGGGCTTAAGTTTGCGATAGTTGCAAGCAGGGTCAACGAACTGATCACCAAGAACCTTATAGAAGGTGCAACCAGTACGCTGATAAGGCACGGTGCTTCGGAATCAAATATTGACCTTATAAGGGTTCCTGGTTCTTTTGAACTGCCATTTACCGTTTTAAAAACAGCTAAGACAAAAAAGTATAACGCCGTGATAGCCCTTGGGTCCATCATAAAAGGTCAGACGTCGCATTATGAGTTCCTTTCCGCTCAGGTTACAGGTGATCTTTCCAGAGTGGCTCTGGACGCTCAGGTTCCAGTGACCCTTGGAGTTCTTACAACGGAAAGCGTTGAAATGGCAATTGACAGAGCTGGAGTCAAGGGAGGCAACAGAGGAAGCGACGCTGCTCTGTCCGCAATTGAGATGGCAAATCTTGTCAAACAGTTCTGACCTTCACAATGGGAAAGCGAAGGATCGCCAGAGAACAGGCTCTTAAATTTCTTTATCAGATTGACGTCTTAACGCACGATAACAACAAAAAAAACTTAGACGTTGACCAGGAACTGACCAACTTTTTTATGATAGAGAAAGCCTCCTTTGATGAAAACATTAAGGAATTCATGACCTTTCTTGTTAAGGGCGTGTGTGAAAACATTGAAAGCATTGATCAGATGATTTCACGGTATTCAGATAACTGGAAAATATCCAGAATGTCCAGAATCGACCGGAACGTTCTAAGGATTGCTGTTTATGAAATTACCAATTTGAGCAACATACCTTATGCCGTTACTATAAACGAAGCCGTGGACATCGCTAAAAAATATGGGACTGAGGAATCAGGGGCTTTTATAAACGGAGTTATAGACAAAGTTAAACTGGCGGTTGAAGAGGAAAAACAGAGTGATCAGTAACACAATTGCATCATTGGTGGATGGGCTGGACATAGAGGAAGCTGAGATCTCGCCCATAATTGAACAGATGATGGACGGGAAGCTGACCGACAGTCAGATCGCGGCATTTCTCGTGGCCCTGAGGGTTAAAGGAGAAACGATACAGGAGATCACAGGTATCGCAAAGGTTATGGCCGATAAGGCGGTAAAGGTCGATCATTCATACGACAACGTTGTGGACCTCTGCGGAACTGGGGGAGATAACCACGGAACGTTCAATATTTCAACTGCAGCTTCGTTCGTGGCTGCAGGCGCCGGAGTCCCGGTAGCCAAGCACGGGAACAGGTCAGTGTCCAGCCACGTGGGAAGTGCTGATGTACTTGAAGAACTTGGAGTAAAAATTGATATAGACCCCGCCGGAGCTGAAAAATGTCTTCAGGAGACGGGAATTACCTTCCTGTTTGCTCCGATCTATCACCCGGCAATGAAACACGTTGCCGCGGTACGAAAAGAGATGGGGATAAGAACTACCTTTAATCTTATCGGTCCAATTATAAATCCCGCCGGGGTAAAACATCAGATTGTAGGGGTTTATAATGAATTTCTGATAGAACCCGTTGCCAAAGTACTAAGGAACCTGGGATCCAAGCACGTGCTCGTTGTTCACGGATCTGATTCCATGGACGAGATCACGGTCACCGGTCCTACGTCAATTGCAGAGCTAAAAGATGGCATGGTCAAAACAAAAACGTTTGATCCTGCCAATTTCCAGTTCAAAAACCATAAACTGTCAGAGGTTCTTGGCGGCAGAACCAGTAAAGAGAACGCGGATATCCTGCTGAACATCTTAAACGGTAAAGACCAAGGGGCAAAAAGAGACGCCACCCTGCTGAACGCAGCTGCTGCTATTTTTGTATCTGATAAGGTTTCAGAGTTCAGCGAGGCGCTTGATATTGCAAAAGAAACAATTGACAGCGGCAGTGCCAAAAAACAACTGGAAAATTTAGTTAAATTCACAAACGACTGGAAACAGTAACGCAAATGATCCTTGATGAAATTATTGAGCATAAAAGATCTGAGCTGAAACGCTCTATGACGCTTCGTACTCTGACGGAAATAGACAGAGAAATTAAAACATCTCCGCCCCCGCGGGACTTTTACGGCCTGATGTCGGAAGGGGAAAGTTTAAAAATAATATCAGAAGTTAAAAAAGGCTCTCCCTCCAGGGGAACGCTCTGCCATGATTTTGATCCTGTAAAAATTGCCGCGTCTTATGAACGTAACGGCGCTTTTGCAATATCGGTATTAACCGATGAGAGGTTTTTTGGAGGTAATCTGAGCTATCTGCAAAATATAAGAAAAAACGTTGACCTGCCGCTTTTGAGAAAAGACTTTACCATTGATCCTTACCAGATCCACGAAGCAAGGCTGTACGGCGCGGACATAATACTGCTAATCGCCTCGGTACTTGAACTGTCCCAGATCACCGAACTTCTGGACGTTGCCCACGAACTGGGAATGAGCGCGATCGTTGAAGTGCACAACAGAGAAGAACTAACTGAAAAAGCACTTAAGGCCGAAAGCCGGGTCATAGGTATGAACAACAGGGACCTGAAGACTTTCAAGGTGGATATAAGCACAACGGAGAACTTAATTAAATATGTCCCGGACAACATCCACGTAATCAGCGAGAGCGGAATAAGCGAACCTGCTCAAGTGCGAAAGCTGATGAAACTTGGTATAAGTACCTTTTTGATCGGAGAGGCTTTTATGAACTCCTCAGACCCCGGCGATAAACTTGGGGAATTTATCCGTAACGTCAGAGCGGAGATTTAACTGCCAATGAGCACAAGCAACGATGATAATAAACAGGTAAAGAGCCCGATCCTTGCAATTGTGCTGTCTGCTTTACTTCCGGGACTTGGACAGATATACAACTCCGAAGTAACAAAGGGACTTTTGTTCATTGGACTGAACATGGTAATAAACTTTCTCATAAAAGAACCATTGGCAGCCGTGATAGAAGATCCGCAGAACGTAAGTCAGCACAATCTGATTGTATTTTTAGGATACTTTATAGCAGCGGGCGTTCTATGGGTATATTCAGTTGTTGATGCAAAACAAAACGCCGACAGAATAAACAAAGAAGCAAAAGAAATAAACAATCCATCTAAAGGAGAGTAAAAATCATGGAAGAAAGACCATCAGCCGTGACGCTGAAGAACAATCCGCTAACTTTGCTTGGCAAAGAAGTTAAAGTAGGTGACAAGGCCCCTGACTTTACGGCAGTGGAAGGACTTGGAAACTTCGTATCCCTGTCCACCTTTAAAAACAAGGTGAAGGTTTTTAACGTTGTAATATCAGTTGATACCCCAGTGTGCGACATTCAGACCAAAAGGTTCAGCGATGAAGCTATAAGCCTGCCGGACGACGTTGAAATATTGACCGTTTCCATGGACCTGCCTTTTGCACAAACCAGGTACTGCAAAAACACTTCTATTGAAAAATTAAGAAATATCTCCGATTATATGCAAGCTTCGTTTGGAGAATCTTACGGAGTGCTGATAAAAGAAAACCGTTTACTGGCCAGGGCTATATTCGTTGTTGATAAAGACGATATTGTAAGGCACGCCGAATATGTGAAGGAAATATCCGAAGAGCCGAATTACCAGGCAGCTTTGGACGTTGTAAAGTCTTTGATATAATTTATGAATGTATTCAGAACTGAAAAACTGTAATTAAGCGTACAGCGCACAGAAAAAAAATGGAGCCGTCAATAACAAAAGAAAAAGTATATGAAATACTTGGCGAGATATATGACCCTGAGATTCCAGTGGACATAGTTAACCTTGGTTTGGTTTATGGAGTGGAGGTACAAAACGACGTTGTCAATGTGGATATGACCATGACGTCTCCTGGTTGTCCTGCCGCCACGCAGATAGTAACTGAAGCAAAACTGCTTCTTGAAGACCTGTCTGAAGTGTCCACGGCAAACATAGAGATCGTATGGGACCCGCCCTGGGAACCCAGCATGATGAGCGATGCTGCAAAGGAAAGCCTTGGTATGTTCTGAGGTCAGTCAGCTACAAAGCCTTAAAGTTCAACATACGCCCGCTAAAACCCTGTCAACGATCTTTGGAGATGTTTCAATGATCCTCAGATAAACCTTTGCCGGACCCTTTGGTACTCTTTTGTTGGTTTCCCACTGCTTAACTGAAGATAGAGAGAACGCATACTTTTCTGCAAATGCTTTCTGGGGCAGATTCAAAGACAGACGAATAGCTTTTACATTTATTTCCTTGTTCCTTATCCCGTGTGCGCGTCCTTGAGTTTTATCACCCTTGATATAATCAAGCGCCTGCCATGCCCCAGCAATTATTCGTTTGCCTGACTTAGTCATTTTTCACACCTCTTTTGATGATTTTCTTCATTTTTTGTCAAAAAAATATTCAGCATGTACCTGCACTTTGCAATATCTACAGCACGCCGGACTTTATAACCATCAGTTTTTCTTCAGTCATCTCGCGCATAGTATAAGGTATCCCCCCGGTTCCAATGCCTGACTCATTTGCACCTCTAAAAGGCATCCAGTCAACTCTGAAAGCAGTGTGGTCGTTTACCATAACGGCCGAGGCTTTTATCTTTCTAACCGTGTCAAGCGCTGCGTCTATATCCCTGGTGAACACCGAAGCCTGAAACGACATTGGGACGCTGTTTGCCAGCTTTATGGCCTCATGGCGGTCTTTGTAACTGTAAACCGCGATCACGGGACCAAATATTTCCTCACGTGAGACCCTGACGTTCTGCGGAGGATCCAGTATGACCGTCGGTTCGTAGCAGGTTCTGCTTAATTTCTTACCACCACAGATCAGTTCTCCCCCTTGTTCAGCTGCTTCACTAACCCACTGATGCACCCTGTCAACTTCTTTAGGAAGTATCAGCGGACCAATGTCTGTCTGATCATCCAGCGGATCGCCAACTTTCAGCTTTTTCGCAATCTCTGCCAAACCCTCAGTAACTTTTTCCGCGACTTTCCGGTTAACAAATACTCTCTGAACGGAAACGCAGACCTGACCAGCATGGTAAAAGCCTCCTTTGACCAGCAAAGGCAGAGCCTGGTCAATATCCGCGTCGGCCTCAAAGATCACAGGAGCTGACCCACCGTGCTCAAGAGCGCACCTTGTGCCAGGTGCCAGCTTGGATCTCAGATGCCATCCAACTTTCGCAGAACCAATAAAGGTAAGGTAATCAACTCTTCTGTCAGTTGCCGACTTTTCGGCAACTTCATTGTTCAGGATCAATACCTGCACCCACCCCTTGGGCAGTCCGCTCTCATGCAGTATCTCCGCCAGTGCGAGCGCCGACAGGGGAGTAGTGTTGGCAGGTTTAATAATAACGGGACACCCGGCTGCAACAGCGGTCACTACCTGATGAATGCAGAGATTGAATGGATGATTGAAGGCACAGATGGCAAACACTACTCCAATCGGCTCTCTGAAAGTATAGGCCATACGGTTCAGTGAAGCGGCGTTTACGTTCATGGCTATCTCCCTGCCGGTCAGTCTGCTGATCTCCTCTGCTGCAACCTGTATCCCGTTTATTGCCCTTGTAACTTCCGCCCTGGTATCCATCAGAGGTTTGCCACCTTCCATTGCCGCAGTTTTTACAATCTCGTCGTATCTTTGCCTGACCAGCTCCTTTGCCCTGCTGAGTATCTCTATTCTCTCTGCAGCGGGCAGCCATTTGCTTCTGTCGTCTGCCAGACTTCTTGCGGTTGCAAGTGCTTTCTCCGCTTTGTCTTCATCATCACAGGAAATCTCTTTTATGATCTTTTCGTCGTACGCCGTTAAAACGCTTAATTTTTCAGACATATCT
>CAZUNK010000170.1:0-3934 GCA_964622285.1 uncultured Spirochaetia bacterium | reverse complement strand
GATGGTTACTGGCTTCAGAGAAGATTGTTTTCATATATATCCAGAAATCCGGCCGTGGATTTTTCCGCAAACCATCTGCATTTAATTGTCACCGGAAAGTTGTTTGGCACTTACGGGGATAGAAGATACCACGCAAGGGTTCTTCTGACTGGCGAGCCTGCACTTATATCCACTTCCGGGATTGTTGAGGCGCCAGCAAAACCAAGGGAATACTATTTTGTAAAAGCCAACCTTCTCAGCATGGGCAAAAAAATTGACCAGCTGGATGAGCTTTATAGAGACAGGTTCGTTGATTACGACGACAGCAGAATAACAAGAATCGTATGTTCCTACGCTCTTCAGCAGGTCAAGAGCATGGTTGACGGCAGTCCTTTCTGTGAGAACGCAAGCTGCTGCCTTTTTAATTCACACTGGCAGCAGGAGGTGCTGAACCTGCAATACAAAAACACTTTGTGCGACAGGTGCAGTGGTATTCTTTTAAAGCGTTAGGGAAATCCTGCGTTTCTACCTGAGGCGGAAGCCTGCAATTCACAGGTCAGGATCAGTCCATCTCTTTTAAGATGTTAATGGCTACTTCAGCGGCTTTTTTTCCTGACAGAAGCATTCCACCAAAAGTGGGTCCCATTCTTGGTAATCCATAAGTGGTGTTTACGGACATTCCACAAGCTATCAAGCCTGGATGCACTTCACCCGTGTACTCAACTAACGCCTCTTCGGATTTTTCAACCCACATAGAGCCGTGTCCCGGCAGTTTTTTGTACAGACCCTGCTGAGAAAGTCTGGATACGAGATAGGCATCGTGACCAGTTGCGTCAATTACCAGCTTGGACTCAATTGCTATTGGATCAAGACATGTGATCTCTTTGGGCATGTTTGCTATTGGCGTCCAGTTGATGACGACCCCTGCAACTCTTCCGTTCTCTCTGTATACAAGGTCGTCAAACATGGTCATGTTCCTGATCTTAGCCCCGGCTTCGCAGGTCGTGGCAATTAATTTAGAGCAGGCGTAAGGTCCGTCTGAGACAAAAAGTCCATCTGAGACTTCTTCATAGGGAACTTCAATTTCATCAAGAACCGTCTGTCCCGGGGCTCTGACGGTAACTTTGTTCATCAGATATCCACCAATCCAGAAACCTCCCCCCAGGTAGTTCATTCTTTCCACCAGTAAGACCTTGTACTTCTTCTTGGCTATATCCTTGGCTGCTACCAATCCACTTGGTCCAGCTCCTACGATAATTACATCACTTTCGATATAATCATTAAATTCATTTGCAAACCCTTCCACTATAGCGCGGGTTACCTCTTTTTCTCCTACGGGAGCAAATGCTGTTTTATTGTCTGACATTAAGGTTGTTCCTCCGGATAACTTGGAAACAATAATCTATCACACTTCAATATTAGTTCAACGCTGATCTGCGGCAGTTTATCTTTACGGTTGCCGGATAAAAAACAGTCAGGTTTTTTACCTGCTGCACTGATAAGTTCATTCCTCTTTATTTTCGGATGCGTCGTCTTCTCTTACGACCTTAAGGGTAATATTCGCCGTTACCTCAGGATGTATTTTAATGGGGATGCTGTGTTCTCCGAGCTGTTTTATGGGCTCTTTCAGCTGAATGTCCTTTCTGGAGATATTAAATTCCTTTTCATTCAGAGAGTCCGCTATATTCTGGGAACTTACCGAACCAAACAGTTTATCATCCTCTCCCGCTTTAACTGCAATCGTTATGGATATGTCGTTCAAAGAACTGGCGATCGCTTGTGCATCTTCAAGGACCTTTGCGTCTTTGAGCTTTAACGCATGAAGCCTTTTTTCCCACGATTTTATGTTGGCATCTGTAGCTCTTATTGCAAAATTCTTTGGCAGAAGATGGTTTCTGGCAAATCCATCTTTGACCTCTTTGATATCTCCTCTTCTGCCAACGTTCTCAACGTTGTCTATAAGAAGTACTTTCATATTGTTTTCTCCAGTGCTAATGCAGTACAGTATAAGGCAGCAATGCCATGAACCGGGCGCGTTTTATAGCCTGTGTTATTTTTCTCTGCTCTTTTGCATTTAAACCCGTACTTCTTCTTGGCATGATCTTTTTTCTCTCAGTGATGAACTGCGACAGCAGATTAACGTCTTTGTAGTCAATTTTCTTTCCTTCTGCGGCCAGGTTGCGGACCCGCCGCTTCCTGACGGCATATCTCCTATGTGATTGGGTCATTTAATCATTACCTCCAGTTTCAGTATTTTCATCGGGACTTGCAGGTTCTGCAGGTTCACTCTGAACGCTGGCAGCGGACTGGAATACGGAGATGTTCTCATCGTCCGTTCCGCTCTGGCTTTTCTGTTCCTTTACCTGTGGTTTTACTTCTTCCTCTTCAAACAGAGTTGTCATGAACCTTAGAACATCAGACTTGTTTAAGTTGAAAAGCTTTTCCAGTTCAGGGACGACCACTGGAGCAGCCTTGTAGATCAAAATATGATAAGTCCCTTTTTTATACTTATTAATAGGGTATGCGAGGTTTCTTTCCTCCCATTTTTCATTTTTATGTATCTCACCTTCACTAGCAAGGATCACCTTGGTTAGTTTTTTCTGTATGGCATCAAACTCCTCAGTGCCCATATCCGGCCTGACCAGATATAAAGTTTCATAAATTCTTGGCTTTATCACCATTAAAACGACCTCCTGTCCTGGGTTTATCCCTGAGAATAACTCAGAGAGACAAGTTTTTATTATAATCTCATAATGCTTTGCCGTAAAACTTTACTAACATAATATAAAATTTTCATCGTGCAAATATCCTGTTTACACAGCCTTTAAATTAAAAGCAGCGGCGCAACTACAAGGGATACAATTGACATCAGCTTAATTAGAATGTTCATAGCTGGCCCGGACGTATCCTTGAAAGGATCGCCAATGGTGTCCCCCACGACTGCTGCCTTATGTGCATCTGAACCTTTACCCCCCATGTGCCCTTCTTCTATGTATTTTTTAGCGTTATCCCAAGCACCTCCGGAATTTGCCATCATGAGAGCCAGCATTACACCTGAAACAACTGCTCCAGCTAGGAAACCACCCAGAGCTTCAGGTCCAAGTACAAACCCTATGATCAAAGGGGCAACTACTGCAATAACACCGGGAACTATCATTTCCCTGAGCGAAGCGTCAGTGCTTATTGCCACGCATCTTGCATAGTCCGCTTTTGCTCCTTCCTTACCTTCAAGCAAACCACTTATTTCCTTGAACTGTCTTCTGACTTCTGAAACCATCTTCTGGGCAGTTCGTCCAACTGCTCCCATCGTAAGTGCCGCAAGCAGAAATGGTACGGTTCCCCCAACCAGCATTCCCGCAACAACGCTGCTGTTTGTGATATTAATTGACTCCAGTCCAACTGCTTTTACGTAAGCTGAGAACAGCGCAAGCGCGGCAAGCGCGGCGGAGCCAATGGCAAACCCTTTACCTATAGCGGCGGTTGTATTTCCTAAAGAGTCCAGTTTATCGGTGATCTTCCTCACGTCTTCACCCAGCTCGGACATTTCCGTAATACCTCCCGCGTTGTCTGCAACAGGTCCATATGCGTCAACGGACATTGTTATTCCAATGGTTGCAAGCATGCTTACTGCCGCAATCCCAATTCCGTACAAACCGGCAAGAAGATATGAAACACCTATTGCAACGGCAATTGTGAGCACGGGAGCCGTGGTGCTGAACATTCCAACGGCCAGACCTTCTATTATGTTCGTTGCAACGCCCGTCTCAGAGGCCTCTGCGATCTTTCTTACAGGTTTGCCTGAGGTGTAATATTCTGTAATTCTTCCAATCAGTATGCCCGCTGCAAGACCAAGCACTGAAGCTCCGTAAATTCCCAGTATCTGTTTAAGGTTAATACCGTCTAATCCTGCCGTTATAAGCAGTATTAGAAGTGAAAGTCCGACATAAGCAATACC